>CAYOMI010000147.1:0-4453 GCA_964405005.1 uncultured Planctomycetales bacterium
AAGTAATATATTATTTACTATGTCAAGGTTCCAACTGCCGACATGAGCCACTGCCTGGGCCCTATTAAGGTTATCCCTGGCTGTTTTCAATGCCTCATTCGCCTGCTTTAATTCCCTTGTACGTTCGGCTATCTGTATTTCAAGATTCTCTTTAGCCTTTTTGAGTTTTAATTTTTGTTCGGCATTCTCTATAACCTCCCATTTCTTTCCCCGCTTTATCAGAGCAAATTGGTGGTTGGCAATCACATCTATTATCTCTAACGCTTGGCACTTATCCAGAGAATAAGTGCAAATAGCCAGCATGCGGTGCTTACCGATAGCGCTATTGACTCTCGCCTCATATTCGCTAAATTTATCCCAATCTTTCTTCTCCAGCCACAAGGTATTTCCGCTAAGGCGCAGGCCTGAAAATCCTTTTCTTAAGGCCTGGCGCTCTTTCTCTACCCATCCCGACAAAACCCTATCCGCATCGAACCTGCCTCCTTTTGTATACCACTGGCTATAATCCAATATCTCTATCTGTCCTTTCTTAATTAACCTATCCAAACCCTTTATTTCTTTCTCAAGTGCCTCTCTTGCCTCTTTAGCGCTCAGAGGCTGCGAAGTAATCCACATACAGAACTCATTGTCCTTCAGTCCGGCTTTAAAAAAGGGCAGGAGTATTTCCAGTAAATCTTTTTTAGTATGATAAAACTGGCACAGATGCGACCCCCAGGGCATATGGCCAATCATTTTTATCCCGGCATTTCTTAAATTCGTACTATTTTTTACCTTTATCATCCTTTACTTCTTCAAATAGTTCGGGATTATCAAAGTCGGCAGGAAGTACCTCTTGTTGCGGCTTGCCAAAAAGATAATCGCCTTCTTTATAAAAACCCGCCGCTATCAGCTCAGAACAAACAAATCGCTTTTTACTGCTAAATAAACTATGCAAAACTAAACCAATCTTACCACACAAAATTGACAAAGGAAACCAAAAGAACTGCAAAGCGTCATAAGGCAGGTTATTCATTGTCGCCCACCAAAGCGCTACCTTATAACGTTTCTGCTCCGGCTGTCCTCGACGTCTCATAATTTTTATCTCATAGCCTTTATTTACATATTCTTTTTGCAGATTAACTACTCTTGATTGTGGCACTGCCGCTTCTACAGCATCGTAACCGCCTATGCTACCGGCAACATGTGTCCATTTAGAGCTTTCGCCGTATCCGGCTTTACGCTGAAAAGTCTGAATCGCAGGTTTGTGCGTAGATATGAGAATAACATATCCTATTTTTAGAGAATCGGGATTAAGGCTCCTCACCCTCTGTCCTTCCCAATATTCTTGTAAAATAAAGATAATTTCTTTTGGGATTATCTATATTTTTCTGGCTGACTATATCAAAAACCCTCTTTATTTCCTGTTCCCCGTATTGTTTTGTCTTTAAGATTATGTCTTCTATCACTGCAGGGTTGTTCTCTTCAAAGACAATTTCGGAGTATTTTCTGGCCTTGGCAAAGGCTTCCTTGCCGTATTTCTCCTCTATCGCCTTTATCTGCGCCTCCCGGACTTTTGGATCATAAAGCTTTAGAATCTTGTACATCTTGGGCCTGCGCTCGTCATAGGGCTTGCCGGATAATTCGTCGTATCTAACCTCAAGCAAATTCTCTCTTCTTAATTCTCCCATCCCTTTGCTGACCACATCCTGGCCCACATCGCCGAATTGCTTGGTTATCGTGGAGACGCTTTTTGACCAGAACGGCTTTACATCGCTTACATCTGTATTGGCCAGGTTTATCAGGTAGCAGAATTTCGCCCTTAAAGATAATCTCCTATTCCAGCCAAAATTAAAGTAATCCTCCGGCAAAGGGACTGTCCCCGACATAGCTATTTCAGAGCTTTTCAAGGGGACTGTCCCTAAATGAACTAGCGTAATCGTCGCTTCCTTCGCATATCGCGGCTCAAATTTGACCAATTTGTATCTTTGCTCTAATTTCTTAAATACCTTGATAATCTGCCTTCTGTAGTCGGTTATGGTCCAACCCTCATAAATTCCCAGATACTTTGCCAGGTCATCATAGAATAGCGTTAAAACAGGGACTGTCCCCGCACTTTCTGAACCCGACTTCAGGCTAAGGGGACTGTCCCTGTTCTTCTCGTACTTCCAAAGCAGGTACAAATAAATATCAAATGCCCGCTCATCCTGAGATTTTACCATCCCCGCTGCCAAATCCGGGTTTTCCATAAACTCCCAAGCTATCGGCACAGATGGCCCGATCGTATCTAGGTATTCGTCTATTTTAGTGTCTATCTTAATGGTTTTTAAGTAAGCTAAGATTTCTTCTGCTAATTGTGGCGAGTTAATCAAGACGCTTGTTTCAATATTGTTGTCAAATGAAGCCTCCGTCCAATTCGTGCTTCCCAAGATAACTATTTTCTTATCTATAATAATGCACTTTGCGTGAGTGTATCTTGCCGGCTCATCATAATTGACTTTTACGCCAGCATCTTTGAGCCGCCTGTAAGCCCTTGTGCTTTTAATTTGGCTTTCCTCCCGCAGAAAGCGGGACACCCGGCCATCCGATAGGCCGGGGTGCATATGCACAAAATCCACATTCTGATCCAAGATAACCTGTACCTCAACCCCTCTATTCTTTGCCGCTATCAGCGTATCAATAAGCTGATTTGGCTTTGCATCTGGCCTAGCTAAAGTTGACTCTATGGTAAACATCGCCACATAAATTGACTTCTCCGCTTTGGAGAGCGCCTCTTTCAACGCAGGGAAATACTTCGTGCCGCTGATATCCGTCACATCAGCCGGATATGAAAAAGCCCTTGCCGTGATTCCTAAGAAGGCAAGGGCAATAAGAAAGATTTGCGGGCATCTCTTCATTCTCTAGATATCTCTGCCTTTCATCCACCATTCTTCAAAAGGAGGGCGATTCGTTGTTCTTTTTACTTCGCAGTATTGTCCTCTTGCGATAGTATCGGTTGAAGGCAGGTTATAGCAAAGATTATCTGAAATAATCCATCGGTCATGGATATCAGCTTTTAATTTATTATCGGAAATAACTCGCAGTTCGCATCTTACGCTATCCCTTTTGAGTTCCTCTTTTAAATCTTTATACAAGGATAGAAACCTATTATCTGCCTTATCCAATGACATCAGGATTTTTAATTCTTTGACCTTGCTCGTATTAAGCGAATCAGATATCCAATCTAACCCGGACTTAGAAAAATATTTATCTATCCAGTAAATATGCTTTTCACAAGAGCTAATAATATCCCTGATGGTTTTTTTATTGGAAAAGGGCTTCTCGGGCACTAGTAATTTCTCAATTGGGGGCCTACGCATGACCTCAAAAATAGTCTTTATTTTCTTATCATGTGATTGGACCTTATCTTCCAGCTGATTCAATCTATAAAGCATCCCCTTGTTGGCGGAAATTAACCTCCGAATATTGACAAATATGCGCATTATGCCAATATTTACCTGAATTGCCCTCTTACTATTAAGGACACTGGAAAGCATGGCAACACCCTGCTCTGTAAAAGCATAAGGACGATACCTAACTCCGCCCCAACTTGAGGTTTCAAATTGAAACCTCAAGTTATCATATTCTTCTTTGGTCAACTGGAACATAAAATCAGATGGGAATCTGTCGATGTTCCTTCTTACTGCGAGGTTAAGCGATTTTGTTAGCACCCCATAAAGACCGGCAAGGTCCCTATCCAGCATTACACTTAGGCCTCTGATCAGGAATATCTTTCTCTCGATAATGTCTTGTCTGATAATATCTGCCATTTTTATCCCCCTTTCCTGCGTTATCGTTGTTCTCCTTCTACTCTAATAGACGCAAGAAAAGGCAAAATCTAACAGAAAATTTTAGGCCACCGCTTTTTGGCAGCAGCTAACCAACTTCTCCTTCTGTCTCCTCGTTAACTCCTTTATCCTCTTTTCTTCCAAAAATGCCTTCTTAAAATACCTGTACTCCTTGCTCCATACCAATTTTACCGGCCCTCTATCCCTCGTATACTTAGCACCGCTACCACTATTATGTAATCTAACTCTCTTCTCCAAATCTGGTGTATAACCGGTATAATATGTACCATCTTTGCATTCTACGATGTAAACAAAATACTTGCCATATCTCTTAAATTTCTTCATCCCTCTTAGGCCGCGAAGCGGCCATGCCGAACCCTGCCCAAAAAATATGACTCTTTTTTCAAACGTGAATCAGATTTTTTGGGCGTTTAGGATTCGGCCATTTCTATGCTTATCTTTTTTACTCGCGGCAGTTATTATTTCTCTGTTTCGTTAATCGTATACTGCCACTCGTCATAATCAAATGCTACCGCATAGCAGCGGACTGCCTTTTTACCATCAAATTTAACTAAAAATCCGCCTTCGGCCATAGAGAGACCTCCTGGTTTAGTTCATAAAGTAAAAATAACTCTGACCCTATTTTTTCT
>CAYOMI010000148.1:0-2735 GCA_964405005.1 uncultured Planctomycetales bacterium
GTATAAACTCAAATCCAAACTGAACTGCGGTCTTTTAAAATCAAGAAAACTTTTAGTAAGTAAATCTTGGAAGCGCGTCTTACCTTTTTCGGTTAACTCATAGATAAAGCGTTGCGGTCGTCTGCCTGCTTTGATTATACGCTTACTTACCAATCCTTTCTTCTCTAATACGCGCAAAGGATAATATATAGATTTTAAGTCTACACCCGCAAATAAAGAAAGAATCTCTTTAATCTTTCTTTTTATCTCATAGCCATGTCTGGGGTTTTCCCGCAAAAGACCCAATAATAACAATTCATGCTCAATCATCCTACCACACCTATGTCTCTAAATTTCTTATAGCGTGATTTTAATAATTCATTTTCAGTCAAGGCCTTAAGCTCCTTTAAATTCCTGTTTATGCTCTCCTTTATGCCTTGAGCCGTCTCTTCTGGTCCCCAATGCGCGCCACCTAAAGGCTCAGGGATAATCTCATCAATAATTCCTAATTTTAACAAATCTTGGGCAGTCAATTTCAATACCTCTGCTGCCTCGGGTGCCTTTGAGCCGTTCTTCCATAATATGGCAGCACAACCCTCTGGCGAGATAACCGAATAGTAAGCATTTTCTAAAACACAGACTTTATCTGCAACACCAATACCTAATGCACCACCCGAACCTCCCTCGCCAATAACGATAGCAACTATTGGCACAGTAATAGACATCATTTCTCTTAAATTAAAGGCAATAGCCTGGGCCTGACCGCGCTCTTCTGCGCCTATGCCTGGATAGGCACCCGGTGTATCAATAAAAATCACTATAGATAAATCAAATTTTTCTGCCAATTGCATAACCCTAAGCGCTTTGCGGTAACCTTCAGGATGCGCGCAACCAAAATTGCGTTTGATATTTTCTTTTATATCTCTTCCTTTCTGATGACCAATGACCATAATCTTTTGGTTATCTATCTTTGCGAAACCACAGACTATTGCCTTATCATCAGCAAAGCTTCTATCACCGTGTAATTCTATAAAATCCGACATAATCATATTGATATAATCTAAGGTATAAGGTCTTTGGGGGTGCCGCGCAAGTTGAACCCTCTGCCAGGCACTTAAATTGTTGTAGGTATCTTTTTTAAGCCGCGCAAGTTCATCTTGCATGCGCCTGACTTCAACAGATAGATCAATCTTTTTATCTGCAGCAAAACGTTTTAACTCTTCAATTTTCTTTTGAAATTCTATAATGGGTTTTTCAAAATCCAAACCGTTCATATTTTAGAGGGGATTAATCCACAATGTTTATTTCTGTACCTACAGGAATAATAGTGTATAATTCCTCGACATCAGAATTAGACATGCGTACACAACCTTGGGTTACCTGTTTGCCCAGGCTTTTAGGATCAATTGTCCCATGGATTCCGTATCCAGCCAGGTCAAAACCTAACCAGCGTGACCCAAGAATATTCTCGGGGCTACCAGCAGGGACAACTGCACCTGCTTTAAACCAGGTGGGGTTGGAAAGTTTATTTACAACTTTAAAATTTCCCACAGGAGTAGAATTATTTATTCCTGTGGAAACAATATACGTCTTAATAATCTCCTCATTGGTTTTTAAGATAAGGGTGTTTTGGGATTTATCCACAAGTAGGCTAAAAGGTGCTGTCCATATCTTTATTTTTCTTCCCGGCATAATCTTATTATCGGTTATATTATTGCTCTTCTGAATCAAATCAACTGTGGTTTTGAATTCTTTGGCGATTTTTAACAGGGTATCGCCTGGTTTTATCGCGTAAGATATGCTACCCGGTGTAATGGTATTGGAGAAAAGTAATTTGATATTTATATCTTCTACCTTTTTCTGCCAGTTCATAACTTCAGCAGAATTGGGGAAATCATTGATTAATTTCTGATATATATCCTTTGCGCCAAGAAAATTACCCTTTGTCTCCAAATCTTTAGCTTGATTAAGTAAACCAGGGGCATAATTGACATCGCTTATCTTTACCGGCAAAGTTACAGTGCCTTTTTTGATATTCAGGATGACAAATATAACCATTACAACTATAACAGATCCCATAATAAGCAATAATATTTTTTTGTTCACAAATGCCTCCCTCTAGTGTGCTAATAGGGCAATAAATATGCCCAATAATAACCCTCCAATAACCTCTATAGGAGTATGGCCTATTAGTTCACGCAGACGTCCCTCATCAATTCTACCCCGCCAATAAATATCTTCGGTTATTTTATTCAATATACGTGCCTGCCTACCTGTTGCGCGGCGCACTCCCTGGGCATCAAACATAACTACAATTGCAAAAGAAGCAGCCAAGGCAAAAAAAACGCTGTTAAAACCATATTCAAGGCCAACGGATGTCGCCAAACAAGAGGCACCTGCAGCGTGACTGGAAGGCATACCGCCTGTTCCCACAAACCAACGAAAATCAAACTTTCTCTGACGGACAACCCCAATAGTAACTTTAATCGCCTGAGCAATAACCCAGGCAGAAAGGGTGGTAATAAAAATTTTATTCTTGGCCAACTGAATAAAAATTTCTTGCATTATTCTTTTCCGGTAGGTATCACTTCTATCTTAACCCTCGTAGGATAGGTGGGTTTTCCATCCTTTATAATAAAACCGCGGTTACCTTCTGCGCTCATCTTATCAGACCGTCCACTCCTTAACTCTCTGATAGCCTTTCTTAATTCTGTAATAGAACTGAAACGAATTTTAAGGGCATCTCTTTCCTGGGT
>CAYOMI010000148.1:2745-4335 GCA_964405005.1 uncultured Planctomycetales bacterium
GGGTAACTTCGCTTAGTTGTTTATTTAGATGGTTTCTTTCATCTTTCAAAAGTATGTTCGCTTCTTTTAAAGCTGCGAGCCGAGAATTTAATTGTTTAATTTTATTATAGGACTGGATAAAGCCTGATTTAAATTTAGTTAACTTTTCTTCAGTATTATTTAAATCTTCTCTAAGCGCTCTATTCTCAGTATTAAGCTGTTCCCCTAATTGTTTTTCTTTCTCCAATGTCTGTAATAGACTCTGCTTCTCGTTTTGTAAAGCCGCTACCTGCAATTTTATCTGATTTAAACTATCTGATAATGCTTGTTTTTCACGTAGTGTTGCAATATATCTAAAAGTAATAAATATGGTAGCACCTAATAAGAGTAAAGCAATTAAAAGAATTCTGTTTATCTTCATCTCTGCTTTTCCTATATTTTTAAATTATATAACATTGCGAATAAAAAGCAAGTTTTTTATGATGGGCAAAGCGGAAAATTTTCAGTTAGATTTACAAACCTCTTACGTCTATTGCAAGTGAAGGGGGTGAGGGTAATGTTAGCGAAAGTACTTAGTTTTGGTCTATGGGGAATAGAGGCGTATCCTATCGAGATAGAGGTAGATGTGTCAAGAGGACTGCCTGCAGTAACACTAGTGGGTCTAGCAGATACAGCCATAAGAGAAAGCAGGGAGCGAGTCAAGTCGGCAATTAAAAACTCAGGTTTTGATTGGCCGCAAGATCGAATCACTATAAGCTTAGCGCCCTCAGACATCAAAAAAGAAGGTGCTTGTTTTGATTTAGCCATTGCCTTAGGAATTCTGGCAGCCACCCAGCAGATAAATAGCCAGAATTTAAAAAATTATTACTTACTGGGTGAGTTATCCTTAGACGGCTCTCTAAGGCCAGTACAAGGAGTTTTACCCATTAGCATAGCCGTGGCTAAATCCAGAACTAAGAATCTTATTTTACCTTTAGATAATGCCAAAGAGGCAGCAATAGTTTTAGATATTTCTATTTTCAGTATAAAGACTTTGCGAGAAAGTATAGAGTTTTTAAATAACCCAGAGTCAATTGGACCATTTCGTTTGGACCCTAAGGAACTATTTAAACAAAACCTAAATTATGCAGTAGACTTCTCTGAAGTCAAAGGTCAATATCTGGCTAAAAGGGCAATTGAAGTAGCAGTGGCAGGTGGACACAATATCCTGATGATCGGACCACCGGGTAGTGGCAAGACCATGCTCGCCAAAAGAATTCCTACCATTATGCCGGATCTGACCTTAGAAGAGGCTTTAGAAGTAACCAAAATACATTCGATAATGGGAACTTTGCCTATCAAAGAGGGTATAATAGGAACGCGTCCTTTTCGTAACCCCCACCATACTATTTCAGATGTGGCTTTGGTGGGTGGCGGCTCTCTACCTAAACCAGGAGAGATAAGTTTAAGCCATCACGGTGTATTATTTTTAGATGAACTACCTGAATTCCACCGTGACTGCTTAGAGGCCTTAAGGCAACCCCTAGAAGATGGTTCAATACGCATATCACGCACCACTAAATCCTTTGTCTTTCCTTGCTCTTTTATGCTGGTCTGTGCCATGAACCCCTG
>CAYOMI010000149.1:0-4315 GCA_964405005.1 uncultured Planctomycetales bacterium
ATCTAACTAATTAAAATACGCAGGATTATTAATGGGAGGTCTTCAATTGGAGGAGATTACTTTTTCAAATCACAATATTAATGAGTCTTCGCGGGACAACAACAAAATTTTTGATGGGTTTATTCTGAATCCAGGATTTTATTTTCTCATCAGCCAAAGTTAACTCTTTAAGTCTATTTTCATCTATATCAGAAGGAACTTCTAATCTTGCGCGCACCTTTCCATTTATCTGCACCACAATGGTAACAGTTTCTTCTATGAGCATTCCAGGGATGTAACTTGGCCAGTTTACTTTGGAAATAGTATCTTTATTTCCTAATCTTTGCCAAAGCTCTTCACAGAAATGCGGAACAAAGGGACTCAACATTATGATTAAATTCGTAAAAACCTTCTTGTCTGCGCCTAAGCGGTAAATCTCATTAGTAAATTCCATTAGACTGGCAATAGCAGTATTAAATTTAAATCCCTCAATATCTTCGCTAATTTTTTTGATCGTCTTATGCATTATGCGTAATAATTCATCAGTGGCTTTCTCTTTTAAATTATTCTGGATGCGCCAGACGCGGTTTAAGAATTTAAAAGCACCTTCTATGCTACGGTCATTCCATTCTAGTTCTGTTTCTGGTGGGGCAGCAAAAAGAATAAGTAATCTTAAAGTATCTGCACCGTATTTCTTAATAATAGAATCGGGGTCAACAATATTTCCGCGGGACTTAGACATTACTTGCCCGTCTTTTAAAACCATACCCTGTGTAAGCAGACGCCTAAACGGTTCATCGAAGTCTAACATACCAAGGTCTTTAAAGAACTTGGTAAAAAACCGAGAATATAATAGATGTAGAATCGCATGTTCTATTCCCCCGATATATTGATCAACCGGCATCCAGTATTCTGCCTCTTGTTTATCAAACGGCTCTTTATCAAACTTGGGTGAACAGAATCTTAAGAAATACCAAGAGGAATCAAAAAAGGTAGCCATGGTATCAGTTTCCCGACGAGCCGGGTTTTTACATTTAGGGCATTTTACATTTACAAATTCTTTGACTTTTCCTAACGGACTTCCACCCTCACCTGTAAAAGGCGCCTCTTTTGGTAACTCTACCGGTAAATCTTCATAGGGCACAGGCACAACTCCGCATTTACCACAATATATAATGGGAATGGGTGTTCCCCAGTAGCGTTGTCTAGAGATGAGCCAGTCGCGTAAACGCCAATGGGTTTGGATTTTTCCTATACCTGAATTTTGCATCCATTCTGCAATCTTAATTTTTGCTTCCTGGTTAGGTAAACCATCGAATTGTCCAGAATTAACTTGAATTCCATCGCCTTCATATGCCTCAGTCATATTCTCTGGACTATCGATTGCTGGACACTCTGGATTTTTAATTACAATTCTCATCGGCAAGTTATGTTCTTGGGCAAATAGAAAGTCGCGCTGGTCATGGGTGGGAACTGCCATAATTGCGCCTGTGCCATATTCCATTAAAACATAATCTGCTACCCAGACAGGAATCTCTTCATTATTTACAGGATTAATCGCAAAACCACCGCTAAATACACCCTCCTTTTTTATATCAGAGGCCTCACGCACAACTTTGCTTTCTTTGGCTACTTTCTTAATGAACTTCAACACCTCTTTTTCCTGGGGCTTTCCTTTAATTATCTCTAAAACTTCAGGGTGCTCGGGTGCCAAAACTATATAGGTAGCACCAAAAATTGTATCCGCTCTGGTTGTAAAAACGGGAATTATCTTATTATTATCTTTAAGCCGGAAATATATCTGCACACCCTCACTTTTTCCTATCCAGTTGGTCTGCATGGCGATTACCCGCTGCGGCCAGTGCTCCAATTGTTTTAAATCTTCTAAAAGCCTTTCTTTATATTCGGTAATCTTTAAAAACCACTGCTCTAAATCCTTTTGTTCTACTTCGGTATAGCAACGCCAGCAACCGCCATCAACTACCTCTTCATTAGCCAAGGTAGTCTCACAGGAAGGACACCAATTAACCGTTGCCTTTCCCCTGTATGCTAACCCGCGTTCATACATCTTTAAAAAAATCCATTGATTCCATTTATAATAACTATTGTCAGAGGTAGAAACTTCTCTATCCCAATCATAGGAAAATCCCATTTTCTTAAGTTCTGTGCGCATCCAGTCAATACACTTATAAGTCCAGATATCGGGTTTACTTTTATTTTTTATGGCAGCATTTTCTGCTGGCTGGCCAAAGGCATCAAAACCCATAGGGTGTAAAACGTTGTATCCTTGCATCATCTTAAAACGCGCTACTACATCAGTAATAGTATAATTTCGCACATGCCCCATATGGATTTTCCCTGAAGGATAAGGAAACATCTCTAAAACATAATACTTTTCTCTTCTGGGATCGGCTTTAGCGCGGAATACTTTATTTTCCTGCCAGAATTTCTGCCATTTTTCTTCAATTTCTTTAAAAGGATAATGACTCATCGGCTTAACCCTGTCTTAACTCCTTAACGGTATTTAAATTCATTATATCATCGTTTTCATTCTTCTTAGGTGTTTCCAAGATAAAAGGAAGGTTTCTTAGTTTGGGGTGATTAATAATTCTTTTCATTCCTTCTAATCCAATGCTGCCTTTTCCAATGTGGTCATGCCGGTCATGTCTTGAACCAAGGTTTCCTTTGGCATCATTTAGATGAATGAGTTTAATTAATTTAATGCCTACTGATTTATCTATTTCCTTTAAAATCGCCTCCAAACCACCTCGCGTTGCAATATCATATCCTGCCAGATATGCATGGGCAGTATCTAAACAAAGACCAATGCGTTCTTTATTTTTAAGGCCTTGGATAACTTTTTTTTGGTGTGCAAATTTATAACCTAACCAGGAACCAGAACCCGCCGTATTCTCTAACAATATTCCAACTTTGATATTTTTGGTCTTCTCTAAAATTATATTTAAGGCCTGGGTTAGTCTTTCTAAGCCTGCTTCTTCAGAGGTCTCCTTGTGGCTGCCCATATGCGTAACAATATAATCTGCATCCAGAGTCTGGGCTTCTATTATATCCTCAATATAGGCCTCGATAGATGCCTCATAAAGTCTGGGATTCGGCGAGGCAAGATTAATCAAATAGGGTATATGAATAAATAAGGGCTTTATCTTAAATTTTTCTTGCCAGGCATTAAACTTTTTAATATCTTCGGGGTTTAGAAAATTTTCGCGCCACCTCTGGGGGTTACGCGAAAAAATTTGCATAGTGTTACAGCCCAATGCATACGCCCTCTGCGGTGCTATGTAGATTTTATCCTCAGTAGAAACCTGAACTCCCAGAAGCATAAAATTATAACTTAAGAATTTATTTCTGATTAATTAATTTTGCGAATTCAGTTGGCACAAGGATAATTAAACTATTCTGCTCTGCGCCAATCTCCTGCCAGGTTTGCAATTGCCTTAAAACCAAAGCATTGGGTTGCTCACCAATGGTTCTGGCAGCTTCGGTAAACATCTTGCTTGCTTCCTGTTCAGCAGAGGCCTTAACCAGCCTTGCCCTTTTCTCACGGATTGCCTCGGATTCCTTAGCCATTGCCCTTTTCATATTATCGGGAATTTCAATGTTTTTTATCTCTACGCTTCTTATATTTACGCCCCATTCATCAGTCGGACCTTGTAATACCTGCAATACCTCATTGCCGATTTTATCTTTGCTTACGAGGAGTGTATCCAGATCATACTTACCCACAATATCCCTTAACTTTGACTGGGCAAGTAGGGTTGAGGCATAGGAAAAATTTTCTACTGCAGTTACTGATTTCTGGGAGTCAAAGATCTTATAATATACTACCGCATCAATTTTTGTAGGAACAGAGTCTTTAGTCATAACTTCTTGTGGCACCACATCCATGGTGCGTATCCTCATATCCACATGATAGACGCTATCAATCACAGGAATTATCCAGACCAACCCCGGCTTTAATTCTTTGACGAATTTCCCGAATCTAAAAACTACACCCCGTTCCCACTGCGAAATAACCCTGATACCCAAAATACCGATAAGCACAATCAGGCCACCTAATACATTTAACCAAGTCATCTTCCACCTCCTCTTTTATAGTCTATCATATCTTTTTATCCTGAGAATAAATAAGCCTTATTATAAAAAGTATTAATAAAATTCCTCCTATAACATATTTAAGCGATTTTTCTAATCACGAAATAAATATCAATCCTATAATAACTACTGTTAAAATAAAAAAATAAAAATTATTTGTTTCTTTTTTCGAATAAATTTCCTCTGGTATATCCTTTTGAGATATGGGATACTCTGTATTTAT
>CAYOMI010000150.1:0-4296 GCA_964405005.1 uncultured Planctomycetales bacterium
GCTCGCTTTCTACTGTTAATTTATTTCCGGCAATCTGATTACCCCATTTGTCTAAGGTAAGTACAAGGTTATGCTCATTGTCTAAGGCCCACTTACCCCTGAGCTTAACTTGTTGCGGGGTCTCGGATCCTTGGGATTTTTTTACTTGGTAGGTAACCTGATTATTCTCGTCTATCTCAAATTCCCCGTCGAGAACAGTCCTAAACCCGGGTACCTCTGATTCCTTGCCCGTTTTTTCAGAGACGAGCCTATTGTGCGGGTCTACTTCGTATTTTATTTTTTCTGTTTTCTTCATCACTCAATTCCTTCTGAATGTCGGAAAAGTTCAAGCATTTCCCTTTATTTTGTGCTTAATTCTTTATCCCCACGTCGCAAAAGTAACACTTTTACGCCTGATTAAATCAACCAATTGCCTCTTTAATCTTACCTTCCAAGGCTTCGTTGGTGATGGGTTTATGTAGGAGCTCTTTGGCGCCTAAGGCAAGGCCTTTCTTCTCAAGCTCTACTTCAGGAAGACCAGTAATAAGATAAACTACTGTATCCGGTTTAATCTTCTTTGCCTGTTCCAAGATATCTAAGCCTGCAGTATCTGTCTCAAGCCGAATATCACAGAAGACTATGTCTGGAGACTCCTTCTTTATAGCCTCTAAGGCATCATTGGTATTGCTAGCCGTAAGCACAGTGTATTTTCTACGGCTAAGATAGGATTTTTGGAATTCTAACACATCCACTTCATCATCAATGATTAAGATTTTAGGGTTCATTATTTTCTTCTTCCTCCTTGGCCAATGGCAGCTTTATAGTAAAGATGGTACCTTTGCCATATTCTGATTCTACCTCGATACTACCACCGTGTGCTTCAATAATCTTGTAGATAACAAAAAGGCCTAGTCCTGTTCCTTTAACCGCAGTGGCCTTAGTGGTAAAGAAAGGTGTAAAGAGTTTTTCAGTCTGTTCTTCAGTCATGCCGATACCATTGTCTTGGATTTTGGTGACTACCCAGGGCTCTTCTCTATA
Source organism: uncultured Planctomycetales bacterium (assembly GCA_964405005.1). GTDB lineage: Bacteria > Omnitrophota > Gorgyraeia > Gygaellales > Profunditerraquicolaceae > CAYOMI01. Next base: position 1,018 of record CAYOMI010000150.1, read on the forward strand.
CATTCTGATAACAATTTTTCCTTTATAGCCACTTTCTGGTTGGGAAAGTTCTTTTTTCTGGATGGCTTTATCTTTCTTATCTAAGGCATCTATGGCATTATCAGTTATGTTAAAATACACATCCTGAATCATCTCAAAACTTCCTCTAATCAAAAGAGGACTTTTCTGGATTTCTTTTTGGATAGTGTCCTCACTAAAAGCAGTCTTAATCCTTACCATCTCAATACCCCGCTCTAGAGGTTCAGGTAAATTAAATATCTTTGCCTCTTTTTGAAGTCTATCTGGCTGAGAGAAGTTTAAGAAGTCGTTGACGAGCTTACCACCGCGAAGAGCATTTTCTTGGATACGGTTAAGGGCATAAGCTATCTGATTAAGGCGGTCCTTTAGTTCTTCTTTGGTTGCCTTTTCTAAGTCGATAAATTTTAAGGTGTCAATGGTATCAGAAGTAGCCATGCTAATGGCATTAAAACGGTTATTTATCTGGTGCGTCATTCCACCTGCCATAGTTCCTAAAGAGGCCATGCGTTCACGAGAGAAAAATTCAGCCTGGGTCCTTTCGTGCTCATCAATAAACTGGCTGTTCTCAATAGCCAAGGCTAACTGGTTGGCTAAGATGCCAAACATATTAGCATCCTCCTGGGTATAAATTGTACCCGAGGTTTTTGGACCAAGAACTAGGAATCCCAAGAGCCTTTTTCTAACAAATGAAGGAACAATTAAGCCAGACCTTAAAGAAAAGCCATCAGTCATAGAAAGCAACTCCTCGGCAAATACTGGTCTGCGTTTGGAAAGAATATAACGAATTATATTAGAATCAAAAGATATTTCTTTAGGGAAATCTGGAAAGAATCCTTTAATGGTATAGGGGTATTTTTGAATCAATTTATTTTCATTAGCTAAATAGATACAGGCAAAGTCAACCTTAACAGCCCGAGCCCCCCTTAAGACCACCAGCTTAAGTAAACGATTAAGGTCTTTAACTAGGGTTAAAGTAGCAGAAAGTTTCCTTAAGGTCTCCTGGTAACGATGCTGTTCTTTAAGGACGACGTTTTCGGCACGACGGCGAAAGTAGTTATAGATAAAGGGACCCAGGGTGGCAAATACCGCCATAATGGAAACAGGCAACATCCACAATCCTTCACCCAAGAATTTATAACCAATCCAAAAGGGGATACCTAAAATGAAGAGATAGACTCCACTAAAGATCAGGCCGCGGACAGTCAATACAGTAATATCCATTAAGCGATATTTGATAATGGCGATGGTAACAACCAAAACATAAATTGGGATTGCGTAAGTCCCATAAGGATAAATAGGGAAAATCTCTAAGCCCACAAGAATCATAAAGTTTTTAAATCCACCAATGTAACCAAACAATGAAGACCAAAGCAAATATTTTATTTGGTTTCTTCTGGCTCCAGTTGTAATTAGAGATGCCCTGAATAATTTATATAGACCAAAAAGTACACAAACAGCAAAGAATGCAAAATAAAATGGGTAAATAATACTTGGGGTTGGATAACTATAGAAAGTTTTGTTAGTAATCCCTTTTATAAATAAGCGTGTAAAAAAATTAAATCCTAAAAACATCCCTGTTATTAAATAACATAGAAGAATAACCTTTTTATTCTTCTCTTCCAGAAATTCAAAAACAAAATGAATAAAAAGGGCAGGGATTAAAATTGCTCCAAGATGAAGAAGGCGACCCCAGATTAAATAAGGGTCTTGGAAATCTGGCGTAAACTTTGTTGCACAAAGACTCCACCAAGCAATACTAAAAGAATACAAGGCAAAGATTATGTAAAGCAATTTCCTAAATCTCCCTTTAAACAAAACAAATACGCCTAAGATGAAGGTAGCGATTGCTGTGATTAAAGAAGAAAATGTAAAATGATTAAAATAATTCATAATTTTTCAATAACTAAAAATAAATAATTAGTTCCACCTATTGGCTCTTCAAATTTTATATCCCGAACATTCTCAACCCCATCTGCCCAGCACAACATTTCTTTTTTAGTCCTATGCACCATATTCCACTCGCCAAGCAACTCATAATACGCCCTATGACTACTATTCTTCAAAGAAGCATTGCAGATAATTAATTCGCCACCTTTGCCTAATAACTGATATAGTTCTTTGGTCAACCTTGAAGCCATGCGTTCGCTCAGATAATCAAAAATCCCAAAGGCGTAAATTAAGTCTTGCTTGCTTAATTTTTCCTTTAGTTTTTTATCTCTTATAATACTGGTTATATCTCTGCAAATATACTCAATTGAGAGAAAACGCCTCTTTTGCTCGTCTATTTTGTTTATCTCAGTAGCTATATAATCCAAAGCTTTCTTTTCAAAATCTAGACATTTAAATGATAGCGCCTTATTAATCCTTCCCTCCTTTAATAACTCAACCAATTCCCGAGCCGGACCACTGCCTACACTTAAAATCTTCGACTTATTTCTTCTATCCAAAGTCTCTATGATTTTCTCCTTCAAGAATTCTTTACGCTTAATGTTAGAGCAAGAGATAGGAATATTGCAGGTGTAATTATTGATAAGTTTTTCATATGATGAATTTCCTAAGTAATTGTGATTACTATCGTTATAATCATAGATATAGTTCATCATTATGTAGTCGCCGGGATAACCTAATGGTTTTCTATAAATATGCCTATTAACTTCTATTGGCTCTTCAAATAAAGGATGGAGTTTTTGCTGATAGTAATTCTGATGGACAATATATTTATCTCTATCAAAATCTTCTACGATTTCCCAGGTTTTGGCAAAATAATCATCTAATTTAGCAAAGATTTCTTTTTTAGCGTCCTGAATAAACTTAATTTGTCTTTGTTCATCTTTATTTAATCTATCAAATTCGTCAAAATCTTCCTTCACCTCTTGAAGGAATTTTTCCATTTCTTTGGTTAAAGAGATAAACTGACCATCTAAGAGTTTATAATCAGAAAGGATTTCTCTTAAAGTAGCAAGAGAGGGACCTTCTATCTTTAAGAAATGCAGCCCACAACGAAAATAACCATCTTTAAAAATAGGCTTAGACCAGAGAATTACCGCTTGAACTTGGAATGGATTATAACGAGGAGAAGAGTTTATGTTTATATAAACGACAGAAAATACAGGCAATAAACTCTCCAAGATAAGTCCTATACCATCCTCGCTTAAATCTACAGTTTTACCATATATCTTCGTAGTAATAGTGGTTTCGGGATCTCTAACTATTACTTCTACATGAAAGCCAATCTCGGCACGGGGATAAATTCTTTTGTAT
>CAYOMI010000151.1:0-4247 GCA_964405005.1 uncultured Planctomycetales bacterium
CTTCAAAAGCAGCGTCTTCTTTTGCATACCTTATATTATTTTCTACTGTATCATTCCACAGATATGGCTCCTGCAAGACTATCCCTAACTGTTTATACAATGCTTCGGATTTTATATCCCTGATATTATAGCCGTCAATGAGAATTTCTCCTTTTTCTAGTTTATAGAGCCTTGAAATCAGGTTGACCACAGTCGTTTTACCGCAACCTGACGGCCCCACCAGGCCAATACAGGAACCTCCTTTTATATCAAAGGTGATGTTTTCTAAAACTTTTTTATCCGGCGTATAACCGAATGAGACATCTTTAAACTCTATCCTTCCTCGCCTAAATATGACTTCTTGGGCGGATTTATTTTCGGTTGATTCGCTTCTGGCATCCAATATTACCTGCAGCCTATCACAGGAAACTGCCCCCAAAGCGAATTGCTGAAAAAAGCGGCTAAAGGAGTTCTGTAATCCGGACAATTGAACCAGATAAATGGTTATTGCCGCAAGGACACCCAAGGTCATCCTGCCTCTTATAATCTGGTATCCGCCATAAAAAATAATCAGCCCTAAAATAACGCGGCTTATGGTTTGGCTGACAAATGCAGCCACTGCCTCTAATCTTGCGCTCTTTAGATTAAGCCTGATATTCTTTATTAAACTGCTGATATAGCTCCTTGTTTGCCTCTTTTCTTTGCCATACGCCTTGATTAATTGTATATGTGACAACGCTTCCTGCAATCTGGAAAAAATACCCTGCGAGTTTTCCACCCAGACCTTAAATATTTTTTTGAGCCGCTGGCTAAAATAATAAGGCGCAATATACAAAAAAGGCGTAAGCGCCAAAGCCGCCAGCGCCATCCTCCGGTCTAAATAAAAAATAATAACTAAGATTAAGAAGGTTTTGGGTATCAGCGAAACTGCCTGGGGCAACGTATCGGCGATAAAACGCGAGGCCTGCTCTATGTCATAACTGATTTTAAAGAGGTGCTGGCCGGTAGAAGTATCCTGAAAGAAGCCGTAAGGAAGATGCTGTAGATGCCGGAATACCTTGCGGTTTAAATTAAAATTTATCCCTATACGGATGGAGCGACTTAAATAACCGGCCAAGCCGTTGGCCGCGCCACTTAAGATAAAAATAATGCCGCCGCAGGCGATTAAGAAAATAAATAATTTCAGGTCCTTATTGCCGTAGGCCTGATCAATAACCAGTTTTGTCAGATAGGGATTAACCAAACCCAGACCTAGGCCCAGGGAGCTCAAAAAAAGAATCAGAACCTCCTTCTTCCAGAAGGGGGCCAGATACCTAAAAAACCGGATATATTTTTTCATAATTCAAAACGCATAATCGGCTTCAGCAGCCTTTTTAAGTATAGGCGGTAGGAAACTTCAGATAACGGCCTTCCATATTCTCCCATCACCTTTTCCATAGAAGGGAAAACTATGCTAAAAATTTTATTCATAGAGCGCAAAATACCATTGGAATACAGGTAGCTATTCGCAAAAACGCGCCACCCGTAAGAAGAAGCGATTTTATAATCGCGTCTTAAGATATTGGCCCGGTTAATCCATAATCTGCATACGGTTTCTTTTAGAAGCGGCGGCCTTAAGCTTTCCAGCAATTCTTTTGATATCTGTGTAGCAAATAAATCTCTGCACATATCTAAAACAAAATAGAGAGCAGTATTTAACTCGGATTGCCTGGCCTTATCAGCCACGGCATCCCAGGCTATCCCAGCACCAAACTTGGTAATAAGTGTATGTATATCGTAAAGATATTTTATCTCTACGAAACTAAATCTATATATTGCGGCTAAAACCAAATAGAGTAAAAGGTCTTCTAAGACAGGGAACAATACCTGCTGGCCGTCTATGTTGATATCTCTGGCGTTTGACCAGAAAGACGCTATATGCGCGCTGATGAACCTGTCCTTGAAACCCCAGTGCAGGTCAATAGCCACCCGCCTGGGCCCTATTTTTCTTTGCAGAGAAATCTCTCTTTCAAATGCGCGCAGGAAGGCGGGCTTAGGGTAATCCCGGAAAAAGTTGTAGCCTATTTCCGATAATTTCTTTTGCGCCTCATCAACTCTTTCCTCCTGCACTAATAAGTCTAAATCGCAGGACGCCTGCCTGAAGGCTAAACTGTCGTAGAGAAATACGGCCAAAATAGGCCCCTTAAGAGGGATGGCTGGAATGTCATTTTTTTTCAGCCAAGAAATTACTTTTTTAAGCTCCCCTTCAAGCCGCGCATTTATCTCTAAATTAACAAGGCATTGATTCTTAAGCCGCAAGTTGAATTCGGGAAGGATATCTTCTAAGCCTAATTTTAGTAAACGGCTATAAAATATTGCGGGAAGCCTACTTTTTAAGGCGAGGGCGCCTAATTCCTGCTGGTAAGCCGAACTAAAATTCCCTATCCGCTGCCTGATTTCATCTCTATCGCTGTCTTCTTTCAGGATATCCAGAAAAGCCTGTTCTATTTCCGCCGGCTTACGCATCATATCATATTCATTTATTAGAAGTTAGAACCTTTTCCTGATTGGCCAAAAAACCAAGTGATTCTGCGCGGGCATGGGCTACTTTACAAAAATAATCAACTGGCTTATCCAATTCTCTGCTTTCCAAATAGGAATGTGCCGGACACCAGATACAGAGATTTATAATCGGACAAATGCGGCAGTTTTCCAAAAACTCCTTACGGCTTGAGCGCATATCCCGCACTCTGGGTATAAACTTCTGCCACGCCTCAACAAGGCTGCCTTTTTTAAGCTCATAAATACAATCCGGATGCCAGAGGGACGAACAAAGGCGAAAATATCCGTCATAACTTACCGTAAAACTGCCATTACCTGTGCCGCAGTGAAAAAGGTGGTCGCAGCCAAAATGCGCGAAATCAGGATTAATAAGTTTGTCACAACCCTTTTCTAAGACCTCTCTGCGCTCTGAGTCTCTTTGCTCTATAGCCACGATTTCTTCTGGCGATAATCTCTCGGATTTTATCTCGGCGTTTCTCTCTTTGTCCCCGTCAAAACGTAAATGCAAAAACGGGTCAAAGCGAAAATAGTCCTTGGTTCTCTCCCGACAGAAACGCGCAATCTCTGCTAATTCCTGGATATTTGAACGCAGGGCCATTGCCTTAAAACGCACCTTGATTCCATTTTCCAGCAGAAGATTTAAGCCGTGCATAAACGCCTTAAACGAGCCGGGATTACGTGTTACGCGTTCATAGGTCTCTTGAGTTACGCCATAAACCGTTACCTCAATATCGCGCGGAGGATACTTCTTAAAAAATCCAACATGTTCATTAGTAATTAAGGTGGCATTGGTAAAAACCGAAACCAGAAGCCCAATTTTTTTTAAGTAAAGATAAACATCAAAGAAATCCTCCCTTAATAATGGCTCTCCGCCGGTAATCAGACACCACAAAGCCTCTAAAGATACTGCCTGTTCAGCTATTTTCTTAATTTCGCTCAGAGTAAGTTCTTTTTTCCGGGCTGTTTTGTCATCTGCAGGCAGATTTATGTAACAGTGCCGGCAGCTATTATTGCATCGGGCAGTAACCTCTAAATCAAAAGAAACGAGTTTTCTCTGGTTTCTCATCTTCTTCCAGAGCCCAAATTCAGGCAAAGGCAATGAATTTACGAAAGAATCACTCATCTGTTTATGCTTTCTGGTGTCAAAAACCAAAGGGACCAAGGGCTAGCTAAAGGAATTAAGAGGCGCTCCTAACGTTACAAATAGTAAACTGGAATAAACAATATCTCTGTCTTATTTCTCTTCAAGAAACCCCAATAATTTTTTGTAAATACCATTGTCCGTTTTGGTTTAAAAGAATTTATAAAACTCATAGTGCTCTTTGATAATTTTTCTTCTTTAAAAGGTGTGTATTTTATCTCAATAGGTACAATATTATCTCCTATGTGTAGAACAAAATCTACTTCCGCGCCTGCCTTTGTCCTCCAAAAATTTATCTTGGTTTTATCTTCGCACAATTCATTCAGCCTGATAAAACAACTATTCTCAATGATTGCTCCCGCATCGGGGCGCTTATATAAATTATTCATATTTTCCATAAGATTATTCCTAAATCCCATATCTAAAAAATAAATTTTGGGATTCTTGGAAAGCTCCTTCTGCCTATTTTTAAAGAAAGGCTTGACTTCTTGAGCAATGAAAGTCTCCTCTAAGATGCTAAGATGTTTCTTAAGTTTTCGATACTCAAGTCCTGATACCTGGCTTAAATTTTGATATATAGTAATAT
>CAYOMI010000152.1:0-4243 GCA_964405005.1 uncultured Planctomycetales bacterium
GATAAAAAGTCAAAGATATGCTTGGCGTTTGTGAAAGTGGGTAATGCCTGGCGCGTTTTTTATCCTTACGGCGGAGTTTATTTCAGAAATAAACAAGGTGCTTTGGCAAGTATAGAAGAGAGGGTCAGGGGGAGTTGGAGAAGTATTAGTATCAGCGAAGGGATTAATCCCAGCCGGGACTGCTCACCCTATTTAGCTAATATTCCGTTTACGATTCACGATTCTCTACATAGGTCAAATATCCAATCTCTTTTTAAGCGTTTTATTTTTGAGGCTAAAAAATGGATAAGAAAAGAAGAAAAATAGCGGTTACCAGAGGGGGATATCTATGAATAAGATATTCCATAAAAATAATATTTTTAAAGATGCCCAAAAGGCGTGGAGTGTTTATCGGCAGGCGCCAGAGTCATTTGATTTTCCGGAACGGGTAACCGTGGAAATAACAAACAGATGCAATCTGTCATGTTTTATGTGTCCGAGGCATAAGGTAAAAATGGAAACCGGAGACATGGATAAGACTCTCTTTAGGAAGATTGTTGATGAAATCGCCCTTTATTTACCTGTTAGTCTTGTGCCCTTTTTTAGAGGGGAATCTCTATTACATCCTGGATTTCTAGAGATGATGCGTTATGCCGTTGCCAGAGGGCTGGCACCAATACAGATGGCTACGAATGCCTTTTTTTTGGATAAAAAGACTGCGAAAGAAATTATAGATCTAGGCATAGACTTTATTTCATTCAGTGTCGATACAAATAATCCGCGTATTTATAGTCGGATAAGAAAGAATTCCGATTTTAAAAAAATCTCTGCCAACATTTTATATTTTCTTGATTTAAAGACAAAATACGCAGAGACTGCGCCAGTAGTGCAAGTTTCCGCAGTAAAAACCAAAGAAAATAGCGAATTTATCCAGGATTTCGTAAGTTTTTGGAAAGATAAAGTAGACAGAGTTAGGATCTATTATGTGCATTCGTTAAATTCGGATATAGGGTACTTGCAGGAAGAAAAAAAAGGATTAAAAAGATTGCCATGCCTTAAGCTCTTGACAGATATAGTTATTTATTACAACGGCAATGTGGCTATCTGTAATCACGATTGGCAGAGAGATACCTTTATTGGAAATATTAGTCGCGATTCTATCAAGGATATATGGAATAATGATATTTATCACGACATAAGAAATAAACATTTAAATGATAACCTTCAAAACTTTAGTCCCTGTAACCATTGTTCTCATTGGCAAGTTTATTATAAAAACCAACAAATTATTGGAGAATTATATGAAAATAAAAAAGTTCCCTCTCGTTAAACCATCTATTATTGCAAGAGACATTAAAGAAGTGGGTAGGGTTTTAAGGAGTGGTTGGTTTACCCAGGGAAGATATGTACAGAAATTAGAGCGCCTCATCGAAGATTATAATAAAATAAAGCATGCCTTTCTATTAAATTCCGCAACCTCGGGTTTAATCCTTAGTTTAAAAATATTAAATTTAAATCAGAAAGACGAAGTTATTGTCCCTGCATTTACTTTTCCGGCCACTGTTAATTCAGTTATTACTAGTGGCGCAAAGCCCGTATTCTGCGATGTGGATTTAAAGACATTCAACATATCTGTTGAGAACATCGCGCCATTGATAAATCATCATACTAAGGCAATAATAGCAGTTCATCAATTTGGGTTGTCAGCTGATATAAAAAACATAGAAAAGATTTGCAGAGAACATCGTTTATTTCTAATTGAGGACGCCGCATGTTCTTTAGGTGCCGAATATAAAAATAGAAAAACAGGTACCTTTGGGGATATGGGAATATTTTCATTTCATCCTCGAAAAATTATTACCTCTGGAGAAGGAGGTTGTATTATAACTAAATCTGATGATTTTGCCAAAAGAATTTCCGCCCTGAGAAATCACGGAGAATATAATAAGCGGTTTATAAAGGCAGGTTTTAATTTTAGGATGTCAGATATTCAGGCGGCACTTTTATTTTCCCAGTTTAAGAGGTTGGAATCGATTATAGCCAAAAGAATAAAATTAGCCTTAAATTACAACCGTCTTTTAAAGCCTCTGGCACAGGAATGTCTTTTACAGTTACCGCTTTGTCCACAAAATTCTAGGCATACTTATCAGTCTTACGTCTTGTTGCTTTCGCAGGGCATTGATAGGGATAGGCTTATAGTCTTATTAAAAAAAGAGGGCATAGAAGTGCAAATAGGGACTTATTGCGTCCCCACTCTAGATTATTATAGAAATAATTTCAGCATTCCTTGGTGTTCTTATCAAAACTCTTTCTTCACATACAAGCATAGCTTGACTCTCCCGTTGTATCACGATCTGAGGAACTCGGAACAAGAGTTTATCGTGGGTAAACTAAGAAAATTAGTAAAAAAATGTGCGGTATAGCCGGCTTAATTAATCTTGATAAGAAGCATGTAAATAGGACATATCTGCAAAATATGACCGATGCCTTGGTTCACCGCGGTCCTGATAGCGCAGGATTATATACGAATAGTTTTATAGGTTTAGGGCATAGGCGTTTGGCTATAATCGATCTTTCAGAACGCGCTAGTCAACCTATGCAGACAGAAGATGGCAGGTTTACTATTATCTATAACGGCGAGGTATATAACTTTAGCGAATTAAGGGCTAAACTGGAAAGCGAAAGGGTATCTTTTAAATCCTCGTCTGATACAGAGGTTGTTTTAAAGTCTTTTGCTCAATGGGGTAGGGATGCCATCAATTATTTTAATGGCATGTTTGCTTTTGCCATATGGGATAATCTTGATCGTTCCTTAACCATTGCCAGGGATAGATACGGGATAAAACCGGTTTATTACTGGCAAAATGAAAAGGTCTTGCTTTTTGCCTCGGAGATAAAGGCCTTTTTCCGACATCCAGCTTTTAGAACACAGATTGACCTAGAAACCCTTTATGAATATTTTACTTTTCAGAATACTTTTACCTATAAGACTCTTTTTAGCGGGGTGAGGTTGATTCCCCAAGGACATTTTCTAAAGATTGATTGTAAAGATAAACCGACTATATCCAATATTAAATACTGGGATTTCCAAGTGAAGGAAGACAAACGTTTGACTAATAGCGATTGTATTCCTGAATTAGATAGGTTATTCAGGCAGGCGATTAAGCGGCAGATGGTTAGCGATGTAGAAATAGGTGCTTTTTTAAGCGGTGGCATTGATAGCGGTTCGATAGTTGCAATAGCTTCACAAAACTTTCGGGAATTAAAGACATTTTGCATTGGTTTTGATTTGTCATCCGCTTCGGGCCTGGATCTTTCTTTTGATGAAAGAGAGAAGGCAGAACACATTTCTTATCTTTATCAGACTGAACATTATGAGATGGTTCTCAAATCAGGGGATATGCAGAGATGCCTATCCCGACTTGTATGGTCGCTTGAAGATTTAAGGCTCGGCCAGAGTTATCCGAATTTTTATGCTTCAAAACTCGCAAGCAGGTTTGTGAAGGTATGCCTTTCCGGGACCGGCGGAGATGAATTATTTGCCGGATATCCCTGGAGGTATTACAGAACTCTTAAGAGTAATAGTTTTGAAAAATATATTGATGGCTATTATCGGTACTGGCAGAGACTTGTTCCGAACCGCATTCTTAAAGAATTATTTGCGCCCTGCTGGGATAAGGTTAAAGGGGTATGGACCGAAGATATTTTTAAGAACGTTTTCAGCAATCATCAATTAAGTCTTCAAAAACCAGAAGATTATCTTAATAATTCGTTGTATTTTGAGGCCAAGACATTTCTCCACGGATTGTTATTGGTCGATGATAAATTGAGCATGGCGCATAGTCTGGAATTACGTATTCCCTTTCTGGATAACGACCTAGTAGATTTTGCCCTAAAGATTCCTATCAGGTTAAAATTAAACAGTATAGATGAGGTCTTAAGTATTGATGAGGATGAGCTCAGGAAAAGAGATAAATACTATGAAAAAATGCGGGATGGCAAAATAATATTGCGGCAGGTTTTAAAAAAATATGTTAGTGAGACTATTTTTAACCAACACAAACAGGGCTTTAGCGGCCCTGACGGGAGTTGGTTTAAAGGGGAGAGCATTGATTATGTAAAGAGGATTATTTTGAATAAGCAGGCCAACATCTACAATTTCTTTGATCGCAATATCGTCAAAGATATGATTCAAGGACACCTGCAGGGGAAATTTAACAGAAGACTGTTTATCTGGTCTTTACTTTGTTTTGAATGGTGGTTG
>CAYOMI010000153.1:0-4231 GCA_964405005.1 uncultured Planctomycetales bacterium
TCCTGGTACTATGGGCAGACCTGCCTTCTGCATAGTAGCACGCGCTGCCATTTTATCACCCATAAGCCTAATATTTTCAGGAGTAGGGCCGATAAAGGTTATCTTACAAGACTCGCAGATTTCAGCAAAATGAGGATTTTCTGCCAGAAATCCATATCCCGGATGGATTGCCTCGACATCTGTAATTTCTGCTGCGCTGATAATCGCGGGTATATTAAGGTAGCTACTGGAACTGGGTGCCTGACCGATACAGATTGCCTCATCAGCAAAACGTACATGCAGAGACTCCCTGTCTGCTTCAGAATATACAGCAACAGTTCGAATACCAAGTTCTTTGCAAGCACGAATGATTCTTAAGGCTATTTCACCGCGGTTGGCAATGAGTATTTTGGAGAACATAATTGACTTCAAGAATCTTAGAGGGGTTCGATTAGGAATATCGGTTGTCCGAACTCTACAGGTTCAGCATTATCGACGAGGATTTCTAATACCTTACCTTTTATTTCCGATTTGATCTCATTCATTAATTTCATGGCTTCAATTATACAGATAACCTGTCCCGGCTCAATCGTCTGACCTGCCTCAATATACGGTGGCGCTTCGGGTGATGGCGCACGATAAAACGTACCTACCATCGGCGCCTTTATTTCTAGTGTCTTAGCAATAGTTTTTTCACTGATTTGCATTGGTTCTCTGATCGACTCTTGGGATATTTTTTCTCGTTCCACGATAACAGGTCCACTAAATGCTTCTAATCCAGGGCCTGATTTTTTTAACCGAATACGCATGCCTTCCTTCTCTATTTCTAGTTCTAGAAGGCCGTTTTCATTCATCAGATTAATCATCTCTTTGATTTCTTTTAGATTCACGCTATAGCATCCCCTTTTTAAAAAACCCTCTCCACATATTCTCCAGTTCGGGTATCTACCTTAACCATATCACCTATATTGATAAAAAGAGGTACCTGTATAATTGCGCCTGTTTCTATTTGCGCTGCCTTGGTACCGCTTTTGGCTGTATCACCCTTTATACCAGGTTCGGTATGGGTGACTTTAAACTCAATAAAATTGGGCAGATTTATATTTAAAATCTCATTTTTATAAAAGTAGGCTGTGACCTCGAGATTATCTTTTAGAAATTTCTTTTTATCTTGGATAATCTCTTCAGTAAGACCTATCTCTTCAAAATTATCCTGGTCCATAAAATGATATACGCTACCTGAGTTATAGAGATATTGAAGTTTTCTATCATCGATGAAAGCGGGTTCTATCTTCTCATCTCCTCTAAATGTTTTCTCTAGAATACTACCGTTTTTTAGATTTTTTAATTTTACACGCACAAAAGCAGCGCCTTTGCCCGGCTTTACGTGCTGTGTGTCTATAACGAGACACGCCTGATCATCGGACAATATGGTTAATCCTGATTTGATGTCATTTATCGAGAGAGCCACTTATAACATCACGCCCTTTCTGAGTTACTAAAATAATATCCTCTAGTCTTATTCCAAACTTGCCAGGCAGATATATTGCAGGTTCAATAGTAAAAACCATCCCTTTTTCTAATAAAGCGTTTTCTCTGCTGGATATGCGCGGAGATTCATGAACTTCTAATCCTATACCATGACCTAAGCTATGAGTGAAAAAGTCTCCGTAGCCATTTTGGGTTATATATTGACGAGCAGCTATATCAACCTCATTTATTGGGATAGTCGGCCTAATTTTTCTTATCGCTTCATCTTGTGCTCGAACAACTATATCATAAATATTTCTTATAAGAGAATTTATTTTACCTAAAAAGAATACCCTTGTCAAGTCGGATTTATATCCCATATAGTCGCTACCTATGTCAATCAAGACGATCTCATTATTTTTTATCTTCCTTTGAGAGGTAAGGTGGTGCGGAAAACTAGAATTAGTTCCCGAGGCAACTATTATATCAAAGGCAGAGCTTTGGCCACCGTTACATCTTATAAAATATTCTAATTCCGCAGCGATTTCTATCTCTTTTCTTTCAGGTCGGATAAGATTTTTAATAAATTTTAAAGCTTCTATCGTTATCTGGGTTGCATTTTTTATTTTTCCTATTTCATCGCTCTCTTTTATTTGCCTTAATACCTCAATTAAATTGCCGGTAGCCACTAATTTTTTTTCTCTGGATAACTCCTTTTTTATTTTTTTATACTTATCAAAAGAGAGATTTTTTTCTTCAAAACCAATCTGTTTAAATCTAAGATTTCTACATATATCTGCAATCTGTTTAAAAACGGAATGGTTAATTTTTTCTATAGATGCAACCCCCTTTAAGCCAATTTTAGCCTCTTCTATATATCTTGAGTCAGTAAAATAAATATTTGCTTTTTTTGATATTAGAAGATAAGAATCGCGGCTTGTAAATTTGGTAAGGTAGGTAATATTGGGCTGAGAAGACACAAGTAAACAGTCAAGCTTTTGCTGGACTAATTTTTTATAAAGCTGTTTAATTCTATTCAATTAAATCTATTAAGGCTTCGAGTCCCAACTTATAACTTTTTGCTCCAAATCCCAAAATAGTTCCTTTTACTACAGGACTTATGAGTGATCTGTGTCTAAATTCTTCTCGAGAGTAGATATTGGATAGGTGAACCTCTACAGTTAATATTCCTGAGGCCACAATAGCATCTCTTATTGCCACGCTTGTATGGGTATAAGCAGCAGGATTTATTAGTAGACCCGCATATCTATTTTTGGCCTTTCCGATTGAATCCACAATTTCGCCTTCGTGATTGGATTGTTTTATAGTAATACCGACCTTTCTTTTTTTAGCAATCATTTTTAACTCATTATTTATCTGGGTCAGGGTCACCTTCCCATAAATTAGCGGTTCTCTTCGCCCTAATAGATTCAGATTTGGGCCATGAATTACCAATATTTTCTTCATTTTTCTATTTCTTGCGCTTCATCAATTATCATTATTGGTATTCCATTTTTAATAGGGTACTTTCTTTTGCATCCTTTACAAATAATCCTGTCATCTTTTAGCTCCACATCGGATTTGCATGCAGGACAAGCAAGTATATCTATTAATTCTTTATCTATCATTTTCCTCCTCCTTCAAGACCCTGTTTTGGCAATATACTGCATCCTTAACTCATACAATATATTTTCCAGAAGTTTGATTTCTTCTTGAGTTAGATTACCCTTTGTCTTTTCCTTAAGCATTCCCAATGTATCTATAATAAACTTAGCCTGGGAGAGATCCTCTTCTTTCTTATTTGTGATAGGATTAACCATTGTTCCTAAAAATATAGAGGCTTGAAGCGCAAGGGTAGTTATAAAAAAATTAAAGTCGGGTTCGGGAGGAATAAACTTACCTTCCTTTTTTAATGATTCCTTTTCTTTTTCTATGGTTTCTTTCCAGCTTTCATCAATGTTTTTGTTATTTTCTTCCATAGATTAATATATTATTATTCCAGCATAACCCACTACTGAAGCAGTGTCACCTGTAACTTCGCCACTGGTTTGATATTTTATCAATTTAGCCTCTGTTGCGCCCAAAAATTTAGTGGCAGAAAGCATGACTACAACTGGAGCATAACCACACATAGATATATTAGATTTATTAATCTTTTGCATAAGTTTATCTTCATTTAACTCCAGTATTGCTTCTATTGCTTCCTTATCTTTTTTTTGAGCCTGAGTCTGTGCTTCATAATGAGTCATATCAGAACTAGCAATAAGCATAGTCGAATCCTTTATGTTAGACTCTTTTATTACCGTAGCAATCTCTTTACCAATCTCTTTAAGATCATTTAACTCTTGCGATAAAACTACTATAGGCACAATTTTGAAATTATCTCTAAAATATTGCAGGAATGGCAGCTCTACCTCTAGAGAATGTTCATATATATGAGCAAGGGCATCTTCTTCTAAATATTGAGATTTATTTAATATTTTCTTAGCTAAGTCTGAATCTATGTCTATTGTTCCCAAAGGAGTTTGCCATTTCCCCTCGGTCATAATACTAAAGGGTAATCCATAACCAGTATGATTTGGACCTAAAAGGATTATCCTATCTTTAATATTGATCCGCGAGACCGTTTCCCCTGCTACCTTGCCTGAATACATGTAACCTGCATGCGGAAGTATGCAAGCAATAACATCCATCTTTTTAGTTTCTTTGTCGATAAAACCCTCTATTTGATTTTTCAGGCTAAGACTTGAGGAAGGATAGAATTGACCCGCCACTACAGGTT
>CAYOMI010000154.1:0-4221 GCA_964405005.1 uncultured Planctomycetales bacterium
ATGGTTTTCACCTCCTTTCGTGCTTTATTTTGTTTTGTTTTTACTTGGCTCATGTAAGCCTCCTTTCTTTTGACGCCGGAAAGTGAAAACCCAAGAGCTTGAAGTATTTTTCAGGCAAACCAGAAAAATACGTCTTTTGTCAAGAAAACAGGATTGCCCGAAATGAACGAACTCCCAAGTGAGTGAATTTCCTGGGAGTCCTTGGGAAAAATTGAGACTCCCCTTTAGGGTTTAAAAAAATACCTTGCAGATTGAGGCAGACCACAAGTGCAAGGTAGAGGTGAATTTTTCCAAAGGATTTTCTTGAGCAAAAGTCAGGATTGGGTTATTGTAGGCGGATAAAAAGAAAGAGGCTTACAAAAAGAGGCAAGGGAAACAAAAAAACACGAAAGGAAGGTGAGTGATTGAAGTAGCGGATTAAAGGCAGAAAAAAGACGAAACGGCTGGCAAAAATTTTACAGCTGGACTAGAAGGCTAGGGAGGAATAATTTCTCGGCTATAGCTTTTTAAGAAGAAGTTTTTTCTCTATTGTATGCTTTTCTAAATGCTGGGTTCTTTTTAGACTCTTCCTTAACATGCTGGATAACTGTCTTTGGGACTGTTATTTTTGGTTTCATACATTCTCTCTAGAGTCAGTTTTTGTTGGGTTTATAGTTCTATTCGGCAAGGTTGCGCTCAATTTCTGCAATGAGTGTCTTTGGGAAATCTTTTATAATCATATGCTGGTTTACCGGAAGAAAGGCTTTGAGCTCTCGTCTAAAATCAAGTTTACTGGATTTGAGCGTTTTCAAGATCTTCGCCTTCAGCTGCTTATCTCTGATAAAGGCTTCTTTAAAAGGTAGGCGGCTACGCAGAATAAAGTAAAGGTCATAAAAATCCCGCGGTTTGCCGCGGGTAAGGCAGGCTTGAATTTTTTCAGCTATAAGAATGCCTTCTTTAAGATGGATAAGGGTATAGGGCACAACCAGGTCCGACTGAATAAGCACTGCTGTTCCCAGCCTCTTTTTGCCATTTCGCAAAGAAACCTCAATCTGTATCTGGCTCTTATATTCAGGCATTCCAAACTGGAATATAGCCAGATATCCTCCGGAAGTAGTCTTTGACTCAACTATCTCAGTCTTAACTCCTCCCATCTCTATTTTAGCAAGAGCTATTTCCATTAAAGTTTCGATATCCTTAACCGTAATATGCGCTCCTGTAAAATCCAAATCCTCGGAAAAACGCGGACTATGCCAGATAATGCGTAAAGCAGTACCGCCCTTAAAAAGCAATTTATCAGCACCTTTTTCCTGATAAATCTGCGAAAGAAATAAGTGCTGGAAATATTCCCGCACAACATTATCGGCTGTTGTTTGCCAGATTAAAGCTAATTTTTCAACCTGTTTTTTCTCAATCATAGGGCTTCCTTAAGCAGCTTTATCAGACTTTTTCTGCCAAAAAGCTTTGCGTATCCAAGTGCAGCTGTCTTTTTAATTCTCTTAATATTTAGCCGTTCATTGATCGTTTTTCGCTTAAGGTCAACGAAATAGAGGTAATCCACAAGCGCTTTTTCTGGCTCGGCTATTAGAACAGTTGCGCCGGCTATTTTCTCTGTTTTATAACCGCGATATGCCTGTTTTTTGATATGTGAATAAGTAAAAGACTTATTGTTAACAATAAATTCTCTGGTAAGGCGTGTCGTCGCTGAAGTTATGGCATATACGGACTCAGGAATAATCCCATAACGGGAAAGCACATATTCAAAGGAAATATAACTTGGCGCATAGAGCCGGTTGGCGATAATCTCATCAGCAGGCTGGTCGCTTCGCAGAGCATAAAGCCCGTTTCTTACTTTAAAGAAAATGTCATCGCAATGGTCCTTAATAAACTCTTGAGCCGCGCGCAAAGAAACACCAAAAAGGCGCTGGAATTCTGCAGGAGAAAATAAGCGGATTCCTTTGCCTAAAAGATTTTGCTGTACAAATATAGGTTTAAGTTTTCGCTCCATATAGCGCTAAAAGTTAAATGTATATCTGGAGCGATTATACCTGATACTGTTGTCTTATGCAAGCTTTTTTATGGACTATTATCTTCAGATGCAGGCAGGTATATTTCCTGTCTATCTTGTTTTTCAATATCCTTATCGAAATAAGACTCAGTTCCATCTTCATTTATTATGGTGTTGAGCTTTTCTTTTTCGGATTCTGACAAAATGCCGGCTACGGATTCGTTGTAGTCCTTATAAATCTGCCTCTCCTCTTTGAATCTTTCAAGCTTTTCTTTGAGGTAATTATAATCCCGCTCAAGTACTCCTCTTTGCACATCATCCAGGTTTGGCGCGCGCATTGCCTCCAACAGGTCATCCATTGCCTGCCTGTATTTGGCAATAGTCTTAAAATAGGCTATATCTGAGGAAATTTTGGCAATGGCAATGTATTGCTTTGCCTTGGGCATTAAGGCAATGTTCTTAATCTGCTCTTCTGTTACTGGATTATTTGGCAAGGAGAGTTCCTTTAAGGAATCGCTGGATATACTTTTTGAGTTGATGTATTCATCTACTAGCGAAAACAGCTTTTGAGAAGTTTCGTCTCTAAATTCCTCGTTTACCTTGTAAATGGATTTCTCGCCTTTGTTGTTTTCAATCTGGGATGAAGTGATAGTGGTTTCGCCGACAACAGACTCGATGAATTCTTTCCTCTCTTGCGGGATATTTATTCTCTTAAAGATATCTGCAAGCACGTTTATTTTGCCTCCCTGTGCCAAGGGAATGCCTTCGGCATTCTTCAGGAAGGCAAAAGGGTCTTTTCCCTCTTTGCAGGCTTTCAGGGCTGAATCTATATCAAGGCCGGTTGCTACCTTTTCCTTTACGCACTCGCTTTCGCTTTTCTTCCTGAGTTTATCCATGTATTCGCCTGCTGCCTTCTCAATATCCTCGCACTGGGCATACCTTAGGCCCAAGCGCATATTGGTCATGGCATTAAAATGCTTAATAATATCAGCCAAGGTCGGCGAAACATACTCTAATAATAACATTGGCGCAGCTGCCATGGCTTCACTGGATATGCCTTTCAGATAATCCGCCAGGATCTGTTCTGAGAGAACGCTGTTAAAACTTGAGGCAAGGTCAAAACCACTGCATCCTTTTGAGCCGCTTAAGATAGAATACCCCACTTCCGGCTCATCAGGCGGAACAGTAGGTCTATAGTCAATGCCGCCACGGTAATAAAAACCAGTTTTATCTTCAGAG
Source organism: uncultured Planctomycetales bacterium (assembly GCA_964405005.1). Lineage (GTDB taxonomy): Bacteria > Omnitrophota > Gorgyraeia > Gygaellales > Profunditerraquicolaceae > CAYOMI01. Next base: position 3,227 of record CAYOMI010000154.1, read on the forward strand.
ATAGCGCTGTCAATACTATAAGGGCTGGTATTGTCTTTAGAGAAGATGTCGGCATAGGTTATGTTTTTAAATATCAAAATTAAGGCTACAGAGATAATAATCTTCTTCATTTAAACAGACTAAGTATCCTCTCTTTATCTACAAACCCAGAAAGCATATACCTCTGGCTCCTTTTGTTAAATACCGCAATAGCTGGATATGACTTAACCTTAAAGAGGCTGCTTATGCCGTTATCCTGCCTGGCTGAGAATCTAAAGTTTTCTAATTCCCGATCAGAATACCCTTTAGCAAATGCCTCGATTCTGATTTCAGGATGGGTAAGATAAATGTCCTCTATTACCCGGGCCTGCTTCTCGCAAGACGAGCAGCCTTTTAACATAAAATAAAAGAGGTAACTTGCCCCAACCGGGACATTCGTCTGAGTATCTTTTATGCTGCTCTCAAGCAGAGTCTTTGCTCCTTTTGTTGCTGTAAGTTCCTTTGTCTCTTTCCTGAGTAGTTCCTGAGCCAAAATGAATTTTTTAATCCTTTTTAAATTCCATGCTAAATAGGCCCTTGCATTTTCTGGAGTGGATTCCTCTAAAAAATCCCTTACCTCTTTAGGCGGAACATATACACTTACCCTACCGGACGGGCTGATTATTGGCTCTGCCCATTCGCTTATGATAATTTCCGCTGATTGCTTGTCTTCTGTTTCAGATTCCTGCTTTTCTTGTGCTTCTGTATTTGAAAAAAAATCAATCCTCTCATATTGAAAGGTATTCTGGGCATATGCATAAGCAAGATGAGATAAAAATATCATCAGCATAACAATAATCCGCTTCATTGCTCAAGTCTTGATATGAACTCATTAAATTCAGCTAATCCGCTTAACCTTTGCTGGCTGCCGTTATAGTTAATAAAATAAACCGGCGTCTTTAAAATATTAAACTCCTTTGCAAGACTTCCGCTTAGGTCAATACTAAACTCAATGCCTGAGTCGAAAAACTTCTGCT
>CAYOMI010000155.1:0-4161 GCA_964405005.1 uncultured Planctomycetales bacterium
CCCTTAGATGTTCAGTTCTATAGATATCGAAACCAAACGAAACAGGATAATCGAAAACCCATGGTTCAGTAAAGCTCAAAATAAAATCCTTAGTAACCGAACCCATAGAGGCGCGTAACATCAAATCCTGGCCGTCTCCTGTAAAGTAGGGAAAATTCTTCCAGTCAAAATTTTTCTGTTCAATTTCCACAAAACCTACAAACTCATCAACTGTGCTGTATCCACCACCAAAACTAAAAGCACCTGTCTTTGATTCTTTTACCTCAACTATCAAATCTTTTTTATTGGCAGTAGCGGTATTTTCAGTATCATAACTTATCTCTTCAAAAAATCCTAAATTTTGCAGCCTTTCTTTGCTGCGTTTTAATTTATCCCCGTCAAATCTGTCACCCGGTCTAATTCTTAATTCTCTGCGGATTACCACATCTTTAGTTTTTACATTACCCCTGATCTTTATCTTATCCACGTAGGCAATTTCATTCTCGGTAATATTGTAGGTAATATCAATGCGACCCGTAGCAGGATTTAAAGAAGTAGTCTCTTGGATATTAACCATAATGTAGCCCTGATTAAAATATAGACCCTGAATATTCTCTATGTCCTGCTTTAATGCCTCTTGGCTAAAGACCTGAGCCGGCGTACATTCTTTAAGTGCAGCTAAAATATCTTTCTCTTTAATATTTTTGTTCCCTTGTATAGTGACGCTGCCCACAAGATATTTTTTCCCTTCTTCTATCTTTATAGTAACATAGAGAAATCGTTTTGTAGCATCAGATTTGATTTCGTAATTGACTACTACATCAGCGAAACCTTCCTTGCGATAAAACGACTTTACGCGCTCGATATCTTCTGCAAAAACTTCATCTTTCAGGACGCCAGCATTAAATAACCATGCCCTTTTAGTCTTCATTAATTTCAGGATACGCCGATCAGGAAAAGATTTGTTGCCCTCAACAAAAATATTTTTAATTCTTACTCTTTTGCCCTCTACTACACTAAACCCTACCTTAGCCTTATTAGTTTCTTTATCTATATCCACCTGGTAATTTATCTCAGCCTGGCTATAACCCATCTTCTCATACATCTTTTTAAGTGTATGGACATCGTCTTCTAAGTTGGGATAATCGAGGTACTGACTCTCCTTTGATTTTAACAAAGTTTTTAATTTCTCCTCCTTCATCGTAATACGCCTGATACCCGAAAAGGTAATCTTTTCGATTAAAGGCCTCTCTACAACTGTCACAATAACCTTGAGTCCATCCTTGTAGCTTTCCGTATCAATCTTTATATCGCTGAAAAAACCCAATAGATAAAGTCGTTTTAAATCATCGCTGATAATATTCTCCTGATAAGGTGTACCCACGCGGGTCTTCATCTTAGAGAGAATTGTATTGGTGCTTATGGATTTATTACCTTTTACTTCTACAGCAGTGACAGTCTTGGCTTCTTGGGTAACTGATAAGGAAGGTTCTTCTGATTGGGAGGAAATAGCAAAACCCAAAATTAACAAAAATAGTATAGGTATAAAAATCTTCCTATGCATAGGTGTTTTATTATATATTAATTATTAATCTAACGCAATATTTTTCTTTATAACTGCCTTATTCTATTCGCGCAATATTCTCAAAGCGGGTATATTCTTTGATAAATGCCAATTTCATTGAGCCAACCGGACCGTTACGTTGTTTGGCAATCATAACTTCAGCCACACCTTGATTTTCAGGAGTAGGATTATAATACTCCTCCCTTAATATCAGAACTACTACATCTGCATCCTGTTCTATTGCTCCTGATTCACGCAGATCAGAAAGTTGCGGCCTATGGTCTGTACGCGACTCTACTGCTCTGGATAACTGACTTATTGCCACTATAGGCACATTTAATTCTCTTGCCAAGGCCTTGAGGGAGCGCGATATTTCTGAAATCTCCTGTTGCCTGCTCTCTGCCATGCCTGAGCCGCGCATCAATTGAAGGTAGTCTACAATAATCAATTGGATATCCTGGTGGGCCTTGAGTCGACGCGCCTTAGCCCTAATCTCCATTACTGAAATTGCAGGCGTATCGTCTATAAATATAGGGGCCTCTGAAAGTTTACCAGCAGCAGCAGTCAAACGCGGCCAATCCGAAGTAGCCAGATACCCTGTCCTTACTTTATGCGCGTCAACTTTGGCATGAGAGCAGAGCATCCTTTGAACCAACTGCTCTTTAGACATCTCTAAACTGAAGATTATTAAGGGAAGCTTTTCCGCAACACCAGCGTGTTCTGCAATACTCAGAGCCAGGGCACTCTTACCCATTGAAGGCCTTCCGGCAATAACAATCAAATCTGAAGGCTGTAGGCCTGCAGTCTTAATATCAAAATCTATAAAACCTGTGGGAATACCAGTAACATGCGCTTTCTTCTGGTAAAGCCTATCTATAGTCTCAATGCTATTTTTGACAATCTCTTTTAGGTGTAAATAAGTACCCTGGGATTTTCTTACACTTACCTCAAACACCAGTCTCTCTGCCTCATCAACTAACTCATCAATATTACCTTCGCTTTCATAGCAATGAGAGATAATGCGCGTAGAATTATTTATAAGGCTTCTTAAAATACTTTTTTCCTTTACGATACTAACATAGTGTCCTATGTTAGCTGAGGTAGGAACAGAATTCACAAGCGCAGTTAAGAAACTCGCTCCGCCTATCTCATCAATAGCGCCATTCCTTTTTAATTCATCAGTTAAAGTAATAAGGTCTACAGCCTTATTAGAATTATAAAGTGCTATAATGGTTTCAAATATCTTCTTGTGCGTATCTTTATAGAAGGAATCAGCAGTCAATATCTCTGCGGCAACAGAGACGGCATCTTCATCCATAAGCATGGAACCCAATACTGCCATCTCGGCATCGAGATTCTGCGGAGGGACTTTGTCTAAGATTAGCTCATCTGCCATTTTTATTTCTTCACTATCCAGAGTTTTATATTGGTTGAAACCTCTGGATGAAGTTTTATAGTTATTTCATATATTCCTAAAGACTTTATAGGCTCATCTAAGATGATAAAATTTTTATCAATATTAAAACCCTCATCCTCAAGAAGTTTGGCGATATCTAAAGCGGTAACGCTTCCATACAACTTACCATCCTCTTGCTCCTGTGCCAGAACAGGCAAGGTCAAAGATAAATTTGTCAATCTCGCTTTAAGTTCTTCAGCCTCCTTCTTAATCCTCTCTAACTTTAGGATTCTTTTTTGTTTCTCCTGTTCTAATTTTTTAAGATTTTGAGCAGTTAAAGGTACAGCGAGATTATTGGGTATAAGAAAATTGCGGGCAAAACCATCTTTTACTTTTACGACCTGACCTGCCTTGCCAAGTTTATCTACATCCTGATTTAAAATAATTTCCATTACTAATTACTCCATTAGACGCGGATGTAAGGCAGAAACGCTAAGAACCTGGCCTTTTTAATTGCCTCCCTAAGCCTTCTCTGATGTTTTGCGCAATTACCTGAAATACGACTGGAGAGAATTTTACCTCTTTCAGTCATAAATGTCTCTAATGTCTTTATATCTTTATAGTCTATAACCCTGGTCTTATTAACACAAAATCGACAAAACCTTTTTTTGATTAAGTAACCTTTATCCCTTCTCCTGAGAGTTGTTTTTACCTTAACCTTAACTTTCATTCGGCGCACCCTCGCTTTCTTCTAACCATTGCGTCTCTGTCGAGGGAACCTGGCCTGGCTCTTCAACGGACTCGGCCTCTGTTTTGGCTGGAGCACCCGCGAGAAACTGAACCCGTTCCGCCCTTACTTCAATGACATTACGTTTCTGACCTGCGTTATCTTCCCAGGAACGCGACTGAAGCCTGCCTTCTACAAAAATAGGGCTTCCTTTATGTAAATATTGATTGCAAGACTCCGCCTGTTTATCCCAGACAACCACTGTCACAAAACAAACCTCCTCCTTCAATTCCTGATTCTTATTGCGGAATCTCCTGTTTACCGCCATTCTTAAGTTAACCACTGCTGTACCGCCAGGCGTATAGCGTAGTTCCGGGTCTTTAGTCAAGTTGCCAATAAGAAACGTTTTATTAAAATTTGCCATTGTTTTTCCTCCATTTAAAAAGTCTACAGAATAAACTATTTTTCGAGCTTACTAATTAAAACCCTTAATAT
>CAYOMI010000156.1:0-4113 GCA_964405005.1 uncultured Planctomycetales bacterium
ATCCGAGAATCTCTTTAAAGACTATATGATTTAAAATAGAAACATCCAGTGTTCTATACTCTTTAGGTTTATCGCTAATTAATTTATCTAATATTTTAACATTCTTAAGCCGTAACAACCAGTATTTCTTATCCTTATACATTCCTAAAACATGCTCTGTGCGACCGCCTTTTTCCAATAAAAAGAAAAATCTTGTCTTGTCTTTAACTTCAACAATATCAAAGTATTCTTTAATTCTGAGTTTAAAACTCTCAAAATCAAATTTTTTTTCTAACTTAAGTAAACGATGTACGGCAAGTATAGTGAGATTGCGCTCGTCAGTATTAGTAAAGTAGGCCAGAATATAATTAAAATCCTCTTCTTTAGTTATAAAGCCGAGTTTCTTTTTCATCATCTCTCTGTATGCGCAGGCAACTTCGTAGCGATGATGACCATCAGCAATGAAGATATTTTCATTTAACATCGTCTGCTGTATATAGTTTATAATTTCAGGGGAATCGAGTTTCCACAGTCTATGTATAATCTTATCTTCATCGACTAATTCAATAAAGGGATGCTCATTATTGATATACCCTTGTAATATGCGCTGGATTATACGTTTTTTATCTAAAAAGACAACGAATATGGGACTTAAGTTTGCCTTTGCTTTTTTCAAAAGCCTGAATCTATCCTCCTTGGGTTTAAGATTAGTGTGTTCATGCTTAAACACAGTAGAGTTATCATCTGAGAGTTGTAGCAGTGAAATAAAACCAAAACGAATTTTTCTTTCTCCCCTAATTTTGTATTCCTGGCTATAGAAATATATGGCTGGTTTTTCATCCTGAATAAATATCTTATCTTTCTGCCACCCCTTAAAATAAGTGGCTGCGCGTAAATATTTATCTTCGCCAGGAATATCCTTGCCCAAAAGTATATGGATAAAATTGTAGGGATTAAGATCGTGATAATACTGTTGTTGTGCTGGCGAGATTATATCATAAGGAGGGCAAACTAACTTGGCCAGGTCTTTAATCTTTTCCGGGTTATATCTTATGGCTCTAAAAGGTTTTATCTTTGTCATTTAATCCGCAGGCATGACAATCAAATTTCGCTTTTGGACAGGTATTACTCTGATTTTTATCTGAATCGCTTTTTGATTTCTTTTTATAATCAGTAGCATAAAAACCTGAACCCTTAAAAATTATTCCCGCGCCTGTGCTAATTAATTTTTTAACTCTTTTTTTACATTTGGGGCATTTCGTAAGGGGACTGTCGTTTATTTTTTGAAAGGCCTCAAATTTATAGCCGCAACTTGTGCATTCGTATTCGTAAGTAGGCATAATCTCTATTTATCTAAATGTCCTTTTTATCTTATCCGAAAAACTTTCTTTATTTATTTCTTCTCCGGATGCCTTAGCAAATTCCTCTATTAGTTTACGCTGCTCTGGAGTCAGGCGCGTAGGAATTTCCACATTAACTTTAACCAATCCATCTCCTGTGCCGCGACCGTGGATATCAGGAATACCTTTTCCCCTCAGCCGGAAAATTTTACCGCTTTGGGTACCTGGGGGTATCTTCATACTTACTTTTCCGTCGATAGTAGAAACTTCTACTTCTGCGCCTAATATCGCTTTAGTCAAACTGATAGTTATCCCTGTCAAAATATCGTTATTATGCCTTTGAAAGACCGAATGTGGCCTTACTTCAATAATGACATATAAATCACCTCTACCTGTGGTGCCGGCTTCACCTTCTCCTCTTATCCTTAAATGTGAACCTGTATCAACCCCCGCAGGGATCTTTACCTCAATTTTTCGTGTTACCTTCTGCCTTCCTTCTCCCCGGCAGTCAGGACAGGGTGTTTGAATTATCGAACCTTCTCCCCGGCAACGCGAACATGTTTGGGCTAATTGAAAGAAACCGCTTGATACAACCGTGCGGCCGGAACCTTTGCATTGTGAACAGGTGGATTTCTTGGTTCCAGGCTTTGCCCCACTTCCAGAACAGGTCGAACATACTTCATAACGCGGTACAGTAATAGTCTTTTCTGTCCCCCTAGCTGCCTCCTCAAGGCTTATATCGATTGTGATTTCTAAGTCGCGGCCCCTGTGAGCTCTTCCTCGCCGGCTTGACCTTGCGCCAAAAAAATCAAACCCTAAGTCTGAGAATATCTCATCAAATAATCCGCCGCCAAAACCAAAATCACCTAAATCCTGGAATACACTGCTAAAATCCGCTCCTTTAAAAATATCCTCATAGGCGTAACGCTGGTCTATCCCTGCATGTCCATATTGGTCATAAAGAGCGCGTTTCTGGGGGTCAGATAATACAGCATAGGCCTCGGATATTTCCTTAAACTTCTCTTCTGCTTCTTTCTTCTGCTCATGCGGAACTCTGTCCGGATGATAACGTAAAGCAAGTTCTCGGTATGCCTTTTTTATCTCATCCAGACTTGCGCTTTTCTTTATACCTAAGATTTCGTAATAGTCACGTTTAGTAGTCATTATTATTTTTTGTCGTCCTCTTCCTTATACTCGGCATCAATAATATCTTCTTCTTTCTTCTTCTCTTCTGGTTTCTCTTCTGGTTTCTGTGCTCCGGTTTCTGGTCTCTCTTGTTGCTGTTTTTGGGCTGCCTGCTTATAAATCTCCTCAGCTAATTTATGCGAGGCACGGGTTAAATCCTCCATTCCTTTTTTGATTCTGTCTACGCTTCTATCTTTAATTGCGGCTTTTAAGTCATTAAGTCGCGCCTCGATATCTAGCCGTTCTGCCTGGCTTACTTTATCACCAAACTCCTTAAGGGATTTCTCAGTAGCATAAACGAGGGTATCTGCCTGGTTAATTAATTCTACTTCTTCTTTCCTCTTGGCATCCTCTGCTGCAAATTTCTCCGCATCTTTAACCATCTTCTCAATTTCTTCCTTGGAAAGCTTCTTGGGTGCAGTAATACGGATAGATTGCTCTTTTCCTGTTCCTAAATCCAAGGCTTTCACATGCACAATACCATTGGCATCAATATCAAAAGTAACTTCAATCTGCGGAATACCGCGCGGAGCAGGAGGAATTCCTACCAAATCAAATCTGCCCAGTTCCACATTATCATCCGCCATTGGACGTTCACCCTGCAGAACGCGGATAGTAACCGCAGTTTGATTATCCGCCGCAGTTGAAAAAATCTGGCTTTTTCTGGTTGGTATGGTGGTATTTCTTTCAATAAGTTTTGTATTTACGCCACCTAAAGTCTCAATACCTAAAGACAAAGGCGTAACATCTAGAAGCAGGACATCCTTCATTTCGCCTTTAATTATTGCTGCCTGAATGGCTGCTCCCATGGCCACGCATTCCATAGGGTCAACACCGCGCTCAATTTTTTTCCCCACATAATCCTCCACAAATTTCTGAACTATTGGCATTCTTGTCGGCCCGCCAACCATAATAATTCGGTCAATGTCGCGGGGGGTTAATTTTGCATCTGAGATTGCAGTCTCCATAGGCCGCCGACATCTTTCAATTATGGGTGAGACTAATTCTTCTAATTTTGCCCGGGTAATGGACATGGTCAAGTGCTTAGGGCCTGTGGCATCAGCAGTGATAAAAGGTAAATTTATATCAGTGGTCAGCGTTGACGATAATTCAATCTTTGCCTTTTCTGCTCCTTCGCGCAGCCGCTGCACAGCCATTTTGTCATTACGCAAATCAATACCTGTTTCACGCTTAAACTGATTGGCAATGTATTCAATGAGGGCGTTATCCATATCAGTGCCACCCAATTGCGTGTCCCCGGAGGTTGACTTGACTTCAAAAACGCCCTGTGCCATCTCCATAATAGTAACATCCAGGGTTCCGCCACCAAAATCAAAGACCATAATCTTCTGTTCTTTTTGGGATTTTTCCAAACCATAGGCAAGGCAGGCAGCAGTAGGTTCATTAATGATACGTAAAACTTTCAACCCGGCAATTTCTCCTGCGTCTTTTGTGGCAGTTCTTTGGTTATCATCAAAATAAGCCGGACAGGTGATAACCGCCTCTTCTACTTTATCGCCCAAATAGCCTTCAGCATCCTGTTTTATCTTCTGTAAGATAAAAGCAGAAATCTGCTGGGGAGTATATTCCTTACCAAAGACTTTAAATT
>CAYOMI010000157.1:0-4104 GCA_964405005.1 uncultured Planctomycetales bacterium
TTCAAAACTGGTAATTGTCGGTTGTCGTAAATTAGATAGATTGGTGATTTTGAAATCAATATCTTTTATAGTAATATGAATTCCTGGTTGGTTAACAGTATTATCGACAAAATTAATCTTGCCACCTCTTATATTAATCTGCTTAAATACCAGACGCGACGGTGGTTCTGTCTCGGTTTTTACTTCGGCAGCGGCAACAGGTATTTTGTTTGCTGCTACTTCTTCTGCCGGAGCAGGCGACCTCTCATAACTTAGTTCGGGATTAATAATCGTAATATTGTTAAAAACTACGTTGCCGGTCAAAAAGCCAAGGATGCTGGGTGAAACAATTATGTAGTCTGCCCGCCCTAAACCGCCGATATCCAAATGTTTTATTTTTAGAGTCAGGGGGAAGCTGACTTTAAAATCAGATATATTTATTTTGCTTTTGGTCAAATCCTCAAGTTGCTTGACAATAACAAACTTTCCCACGGCAAGAAAATAGACATATATTGCGCTTAAGATAAGTAAAAATATAGCAATTAATACAAGTAATATTTTTATCCAGAGTTTCATCGGTTTTTAAAGCGTCCCTGGCGTGATTCGAACACGCGACCCACTGCTTAGAAGGCAGTTGCTCTATCCAACTGAGCTACAGGGACATTATTTTCCCAATCGGGGCGACAGGATTTGAACCTGTGACCTCTTGGTCCCAAACCAAGCGCTCTAGCCAAACTGAGCCACGCCCCGAAATCTACTTCTTCAATTCCTCAAGAGTAAAAGATTTGGGTTTCAGTTTCTCTATATTTATATCCAAAACCTTAAGCCAGTATTCCTGGGACTTGGCCTTATCGCCTTGCCTGTCGTAAATCAGACCTAAATTCAGTTGTGCTATTTTGTAGTAAGGATCTATCTTCAGCGCCTCTTTAAATTTTTCTTCTGCCTTTTCAAAGTCTCCCTGTTCGGCAAATCTTACGCCCAGATTATTGAGAATATATTTCTTATAATCTTTATTGTACGGATCTAAAAGTAAAACCTTGGAATATGCCGCATCTGCCTGGTCGAAATTACTTTGTTTTTCGGCATTGATTCCTTCGTAATAATAATTAATCGCCTCTTTAGTGGCAAGCCCTGTTGCAAATGATAAACCCCAAAACAGAAGAACAATAACAATTGATAAATAAAAATTTCTCAAGGGCATATGGCCTCCTTTCTGGTAAATTACAGGCCTATTATATCAACTGGGGATATGCTGCTCAATATATTTCTGGATAACCCGCTTTGCCTTTTTAAGTGCACGAAAGCGATGGCTCATTCTGTGCTTTATGCACTCACCCAATTGGGCAAATGTTTTATTGTACCGGGGTATAATGAATAAGGGGTCATAACCAAAACCGTATCTTCCTTTTAACTCAAAACCAATAAGACCCTGACATCTGCCTTCAACAACCTCCACTAAACCTTTTTTGTCTGCGAGGGCTACGGCACATACATAATGCGCTTTTCTCTTTTTAAGGGAGAGGTCTCCTAAAAGTTTCAATAATTTAAGGTTATTTTTCAGGTCGCTTTTATCCTTTCCTGCAAACCTTGAGGAATAAATGCCGGGCTCACCGCCTAAAACATTAACGCAAAGCCCAGAATCCTCACCTAAAGTTAGCTTACCGGTAAAGCGGGCAATCTTAACTGCTTTCTTTACAGCGTTATCTTTAAAACTCTTGCCATTTTCAATTATCCGGGGAAACTTTTGATAATCTAAAAGCGAGATAATCTTCAGGTTCAAATCCTTAAGAATTTCCTTTATCTCTTCTAATTTTTTTTTATTTCTGGTTGCAACCAGTAACTCTGTGTTCATAAGACATCTTTAAGCGCATTCCTCTGCAGGTCTATAAGTCCTTGAATCCCGTTCTTAGCCAAATCTAACAACTGATTCATCTGCTCCTGGTTAAAAGCTTTTCTTTCTGCTGTGCCCTGAATTTCTATAAATTCGCCCTTGCCGGTCATCACAATATTCATATCAACCTCTGCCTTAGAATCCTCTTCATAAGTAAGGTCCAGAAGCAAATTCCTTTCCAGAATTCCGACGCTGGTGGCAGCCACAAAATCTCTTATGGGAATTTTATTAAATAAACCATCCTTTTTTAATTTGTTCAGGGCATCGCAAAGGGCAATGAAACTTCCGGTAATTGAAGCAGTACGCGTGCCGCCGTCACCCTGGATAACGTCGCAATCAATCCAGATAGTGCGCTCACCCAAAGGCTTCATATCTGTTACTGCGCGTAATGCCCTACCCACTAAACGCTGTATCTCATAGGTCCGGCCAGAATCTTTTCCCCGCGGAATACGGCTCTGGCAGGAACGCGGAAGCATACCATACTCGGCCGTCACCCAGCCAGTGCCTGTGCCCTTTAAAAAAGGCGGGACAGATTCCTCCACCGAAGCAGTACAAATTACCCGGGTATTGCCGAGCTCAATCAAACAAGAACCTTCAGCATATTTTATATAACCACGCGTAATATTAACCTTCCTTAATTTATCCAGCCCTCTTCCATCTAAACGCACCATGAATTCCTCGCTTTCTAATAAATGCTTCTTCCTTTTGTGTCAATTCCCACAATCAAAGGAAAATCTTTGACCTCTAATCTATAAATCGCCTCCGGGCCCAAATCCTTATAGGTAACCGGCTTTGCTTTTTTAACATATTGCGATAACAATGCCCCGCATCCTGCATAAGTCAAAAAATATATTGCTTTATATTTTTTTATTGCTTTAATAACTTCTTTCGAACGATTACCTTTTCCAATCATTCCTTTTAAGCCAGCTTTAAGCAAAAGCGGCGTAAATTCATCCATTCTTGAACTTGTAGTCGGACCGCAGGAGCCGATGATTTTTCCTTTCGGGGTTTTTGTCGGTCCGCAATAATAGATAATCTGATCTTTAAGCCCAATGGGCGGCTTTTTACCTTTCTTTATCGCTTCAAACAACCTCTTGTGCGCCTGATCCCGGGCTGTATAGATTACGCCGTTTAACAAAACCCTATCGCCTATTTTTAAATTCCCGATTCTTTCTAAAGGAGTATTTATTTTTCTCATTATAAAGTAGCACTTGCGCTGCGCAGGGCATGACAGCTGATATTTACCGCAACCGGCAAGCCGGCAATATGCGTAGGATGCGTAAGGATATTTACCGCTAAACAAGTGGTTTTACCGCCTAAGCCCATCGGCCCAATGTTGAGATTGTTAATTGCTTTTAATAAATCTGATTCGAGTTTAGCGTATAGCGTAGAGCGGTTAACGGATAGTTTTCTCAACAGCGCTTTCTTCGCTAATAAACAGGCGTAATGCGCAGTTCCCCCAATTCCCACGCCTATTATATACGGCGGGCAGGCATCCGCGCCTGCAGCCCTGACTGTCTCAATAATAAATTTTTTAATTTCTGACGCTGCGGCCGTGGGCTTGAACATTTTCAGTTGCGTCTTATTCTCGCAGCCAAAACCTTTGGGTAAAACCGTTAATTTTAATTTGTTGCCCTTAACCATATCTATGTGGATTATGGCTATGTGGTATCTGGATCCAGTCCTCAACAAAGGGTCATCCACTATGGAATTTCTTAAAGAATATTTTCTATATCCTAATTCCACCCCTTGGTTTATCGCCTCTTTTAAATCTCCGTTAATCCCTACGTTCTGGCCTAATTCCACAAAAACACAGACCAGGCCCGTATCCTGACAGATAGCTAATTTTTGTTTTTTGGCAATAAATGCATTTTTAATAACCGCCGTCAATATATCTTTTGCCATTTTATTTTTCTCTTTTGCGTAAGCAGCTTTCAGCTGACGCAAGACATCCTTTCTTAAAACCAGATTTGCCTGAATGCATAAATTTGAAACTATATCCCGGATTTTATTTGATGATATCACTCTCATTATTTTTTGTATTCCCGCGTAACCGTGGTTTTTATTCCACCCCGTGGATTAAACTCACCAGTAATCTTCATCCAGCGGGGCTTTGAGGCTTTGACAAAGTCCTCCAGCATTTTATTTATTACGTGTTCATGGAATATTCCTATATTGCGGTAAAATATTGTGTACATTTTTAAAGATTTTAACTCAATGCAGTATTTTACAGG
>CAYOMI010000158.1:0-4099 GCA_964405005.1 uncultured Planctomycetales bacterium
GTTTATAAGTTTCAAGAATCTAGCGAACTTAAAAGATCTTCTGCCTCTAGTATTTTCTTTTGCGCGAGGGTTCAAATTATCCCGGTTATCTAGAAAGAATATCCTCTTAGGCTTTATTACTGCCTGCGACAGTTATTCTTTTGATTATGCGGTAGCCAGAAATTGCGGTAAGGGTGCGGTATCGGTTGATTTTGGATCTCAGGATATCGGCGCAGTAGATAATATACTAAGAAACGGCCCTTCGGAACTTTCAGAAAAGAGCAAATTTTATGAGAATCTTAGCTCCAATTAATAATACGGAAGAAGTAGAGGATATAATTAAGCAGGGGGCAGACGAACTGTATTGCGGAGTCCTGCCTTATCTATGGAAGGGTAAATACTCGAATGTAGCTTCGCCTAATAGAAGGGAATGGTCATCCGCCAATTTAAAAAGCCTCGACGAGTTAAAAAAAGCTATTGAGATGGCTCATGCCTACCGTAAGCCGGTATATCTGACCTTAAATGCATTATACACCGAAGAACAATATCCTTTAGTCCTTGAACAAATCACGGAAGCAGAAAAGGCCAGGGTAGACGCCTTTATTGTAGGAGACCTGGGGCTTTTGTTATTTTTAAGGAAAATGCGCATAAACAGCGCTATCCATATAAGCAATACAGCGACTACTTTTAATTCAGAAGCAGTAGAATTTTATAAGGAATTTGGGGCGCGCAGGATTATCCTACCCAGGGATCTTATGCTTGACGAGATTGCGGAGCTGGTAGCTTTAAAGGAGGATATTGAATTCGAGGTTTTTATTATGAATAGCGGGTGTAAAAATATTGACGGCTTTTGTACTTTTCAGCACGGAGTAAACGAAATTCTCCATCCGTATGCATGGGGGGCATCCAAGAGAATGAATCTCGACCACTATCTTCTGGAATCAATAAGAAGGTTGCCCAGACGGTTATCGGCTCGCCTAAAAGGGAGTATCTTTGGGGTAGATAGCGCATGCCTGTTGAATTATAAAGTTTCGTCGGTTCCTGAAAATATACCAAGAAAAGATAAACAGGATATAATTAACTCGGTTTCTGCGAGCTTCAATTTGCTTTCCGGAGCAGACACCTGCGGGGCATGCGATCTGTACAGGCTTAAAAAGATAGGGATATACAGCCTGAAGATAGTAGGCCGTAATTACCCTACTTCGAAGAAGATACGGGATGTAAAGTTCTTGAAGTCTTCATTATTGTATCTTGAAAATAACCCCTTAATTTCGGAAGAAGAATTCAAGAAACAAATTAAACTTAAATATAAAGACGTGTATAAAACCAGCTGTAAAGAAACTTGCTATAGATTCGACTAAGCGTAATTAATGGAAAAAGCCGTATTTGTCTCAAAGATAAAAGACCTGAAGTATCTTACGGGAGAGCATAAGCGGATATACTTTGGCAATGAATTTTGCCAAAATCTCATACCAGATATCCGTGACCTGATGTATGTTTTGGATGTTGCGTCCAACAAAAGAATGGGCTTTACTCTGGTTACTCCTTTTGTTACTAACGAAGGTATGGGGAAATTAAGGTCGTTGTTGGATTGTTTATTAGACAAGCAACCTGAAAGCGAGGTAGTAATTAACGATTGGGGGCTATTGCATTGGCTAAGCGAAAAATATCCCAATGTAAAATTAGCCTTAGGAAGGCTGCTTACGAAACAAAAAAGAGGGCCGCGCATACTTAATTTAATAGGCAGGGTTCCCGTAAATATGATCCAGCACTTTAGTCAGTCTAATGTGGATACCCCGGCATTATCCGATTTCTTGATTAGCAAAGGCATAAAAAGGGTTGAATTAGATAATCTGCTTCAGGGTATAATTAGAAATAACCCCTTAATTAAAGGCTCTCTCTATATCCCTTTTGCCTATGTTACTACTACCAGGTTTTGCCTCATGAATGATTATAAAGAAAGAAGCAGAAGGCCAAGGGCTGTATTTCCTTGCCGAAAAGAATGCCAGGATTACTTATTGAAGCTCCGGCACAAAAAGATCCCGGTAGAGTTGTTCCTGAAAGGAAACACCCAGTTTTTTAAGAACGAGACTTTACCCGATAACCTGAAACAGCTGAATATTGACCGGTTGGTTTATCAGCCCCAGATACCTTTATAGATTAAATAATGAAAATAGCATTAGTTTCTTTGTATGGTGTAGAGAATATCGGCATCAGAATTATTTCCGCTGCCTTAAAAAAAGAAAACTTTCAGGTAGATACGTTCTATCTTAAAAAATGGGTAAACAATAATATTCATCCCCCGACAAAGAAAGAGATTCAGTATCTGGTTGGCAGCATAAAAAGTATCAGTCCATCCCTGGTCGGGATCAGCCTGGGCAGCCCGTATCTGAAGATAGCGCAGGAGCTAACGGCACAGATAAAACAGGCATTGGATGTCTTTGTTATGTGGGGGGGGATCCATCCGACAATCATGCCGGAGAAATGCATAGAATCTGCGGATATTGTTTGTGTTGGCGAGGGAGAATATCCGATGCTGGAACTGGCTCGTCGGATAGCCAACGGCAAAGAAGCGGACGGCATACAGAATTTATGGATAAAGAAGAACGGAGAAACAAAAAAGAATACTCTCCGTAATCTAATCCAGGATTTGAATAGCCTGCCCTTCCCTGATTTAGAGAATGAGGGAAAGTATTACATTGAAGACAACAGGATTATCAAAAAAGACCCTCTTTATATGAGCGCCGAATATAGAATAATTGCCTCCCGGGGTTGCCCTTTCAGCTGCAGCTATTGTTATAACAGCACACTCAGGAAAATTTACGAAGGCAAGGGAGAATATGTAAGGCACAGGAGCGTTAAAAACGTAATTGAAGAGTTGGAGTATGCGCTGGAAAGACTCCCCCGCTTAAGAAAGATAAAGTTTGACGACGATACTTTTATATTTCCTGAGGAGTGGATCGATGATTTCTGCCGCCTCTACAAACAGCGGATTAAGGTCCCGTTTGAAATATTGTTGAATCCGGCTTTAATAAATGACTCAGCCTTGCATAAATTGAAAGACGCCGGATTAAAATCAGTTCAGATAGGAATTCAGAGCGGTTCTGAAAAAGAAATGCGCGAGGTTTTTAACCGCTCGGCAGGCAATGCGCAGGTATTGAAATTTGCCGAACTGAATAAGAGGCTCGGGCTAGACACAGTCTATGATGTTATTCTGGATGACCCCCTGGTTACCAAGGAAGATAAGCGCGACTTGTTTGAATTCCTTATGCAGCTACCGCGGCCTTTTAGGCTATTTCTTTATTCTTTAGTCATCTTTCCAAGGACTCAAATAGCAGAAAAACTATTAGCGAAAGGGCTCATTACCCATAAAGATATCGAAGGCGAAGCTGTAAAATCGTTTAAGCAATTTAGGGTGAGCCTGGATTTTTATCGCCCCAAAGAAGACATTTTTTATATAAGTATCCTGACCCTGATAACCAAGAGCTTTATACCAAAAGCATTGATTTATAAACTATATAAAAACAGGTTTCTTCTGCGGCATCCCTATCCCTTGAAAACCTTTAGCTATTTATGTAACTTGTTAAAAATAGCCTGGATGACCCTTAAGATGCTAGGTAGGGGAGAGCTGACTGTTCTCAAGATGAAAGAATACGCTAACCTGAAAACTTTATTAATTCAGTGAGCCATGTTTAGAAAAAACATATTTCTAATTTGTATCCTTTTCTTTATGCTGGCGCTTTTTTTTAATATCCCCGGGCTAATGAATCAAGCCGGGCATGCCTTTCTAGCGAAAAATGCCTTTGCCCAGAAAACAGATGTGGATATGCAATCGTATATAGATCAGGGGAATGCCTATTTAGAACGAGGAGATTATTCTTCGGCTTTTTCGCAATACCGGGAAGCGGAAAAGTTTTGTCCTGACAGTATCTATATACATGAAGCGTTACACATTACCTCTAGGGGGATGTGGAATAATGAGCTAGCAAAAGAAGAATTCAGAAAAGTACTTAAATTAAGAAAACAAAAGACATATCCACGAAGTGAATATTTCTATTTCTTTAGCTTCATCCTAATATTGCTCTTTTTCTTGATAACCAGATTAATGTTGAAAAGAGCA
>CAYOMI010000159.1:0-4097 GCA_964405005.1 uncultured Planctomycetales bacterium
TACTGGAACCTCGGCTGTAGGAATGAGAAATAAATCATCATCTTTTAAACGGTACATATCCTCTTCTAATTTGGGAAGTTGGCCGGTTCCAGTCATAGATAGACGGTTTACCAGAAAAGGCGGAAACACCTCCATATAGCCATGCCTTTTAGTATGTAAATCCAGCATAAAATTTATTAAGGCGCGCTCCAACCTTGCACCCCAGCCTTTATAGAGCACAAAATTGGAACCGCAAATTTTAGCAGCACGAGAAAAATCAATGATATCCAAATGCCCGGCTATTTCTAAATGGGTAACTGGCTTAAAATCAAATTCCCGCTGCTTTCCCCAACTGCGTACAAGCTCTTTTTTTGTGACATCACCTACCGGAACAGAGGTATGCGGTACGTTAGGAACCAATAATAACAACTTATCTAAGTCCACATTAACTTCTTTTAATTTTTCTTCCAATTTATCTATTTTTTCAGCGATACCCTTCATTGAATTAATCTTAGGTTTGGCATCCTTTTTGGCTTTTAAAAGAGCGGTTATTTCATCGTTGGCTTTATTCTTCTCAGCCCGCAAGGTCCCAAGTTCATTTAAAGTCTTGCGCCGGGAATCATCAAGTTTAATTAAAGTTTCTAAATCGAGCTTAAGTCCCCGCTCCTTAATAGATTTTTTTACCAAGTCCAGATTTTCGCGAATAAATTTTAGGTCTAACATATCCTTACCTTTAAACTTCTAAACTATCCTTTAATCACTCCCAAGGGCCTCATCCTACAAACACGTTTGGATATCCCGGCATTATGCACCACATCCACCACTTCATTTACATCTTTATAGGCCTGGGGCGCTTCTTCCACGATTGTTCCGCGACCAGAGGCCTTGACTATTATACCTTTAGATTCCAGTTCCTTCAATAATATATCTACATTTATAGAACGTGTTGCCGCAGTCCGCGATTTAACCCTGCCTGCACCATGGCAAGTCGAACCAAAAGTCTCTTCCATTGCCTTTTGCGTACCGACGAGTAAATAAGAATTCCTTCCCATATCTCCAGGAATAATCACCGGTTGACCGGTCTTTTTATATCTATCTGGTAAAGCCGGATGCCCGGGGCCGAAGGCACGCGTAGCGCCTTTACGATGAATACATAAAGTTTTCTCTTTACCATCAATAATGTGTTTTTCTATTTTGGCAATATTATGGGCTACATCATAAATCAAAAACATACCCATTTTCTCCCAAGTCATATTAAAGACTCTTTCAAAGGCCTTACGCGTAAGATACATAAGACACTGCCGGTTTGCCCAAGCATAATTAGCCGCGCATTTCATCGCACCTAAATAGGCTTTACCTTCAGAAGAATTAACCGGAGTACAGGCAAGTTGACGGTCAGGCACATTGATATTATATTTTTGCAAACAATGAATCATGCTCTTAGTATAATCATCGCAGACCTGATAACCCAAGCCGCGCGAACCCGAATGAATCATCATCGTAATTTGACCGAGGGTCAAGCCGAATGTATCACAGAGTTCCCGGTCATAAAGTTGGTCAATTACTTGAACTTCTAAAAAATGATTTCCCGAGCCAAGTGTTCCGGATTGCGCCTTTCCTCTCTCATAAGCCCGCTCAGAAACTGCTATAGGGTCTGCACCCTGCATAGCACCAGATTCTTCTGTGCATTCTAAATCCTCTTCTGTGCCATAACCTTTCTGGACTGCCCATTTCGCACCCTTAATCAGAATTTCTCTTTCTTCTCTTTCGGAAACTCTGATATCTCCTTTTGAGCCCACACCTGCAGGAATATCTGAGAATAATACATAAACTAAATCTTTAATTTTGTTTTTTATTTCTTCGTATTGGAAGTTTGTTTTAAGCATCCGCACTCCGCAATTTATATCATAGCCCACACCGGCAGGTGAAATTACTCCGTTATTATCCGTGTCCGTTGCTGCTACTCCGCCAATTGAAAATCCATAACCCCAGTGGATATCCGGCATGGCTAAAGAAGCATTGACAATTCCGGGTAAAAACGCAACATTGGCCACCTGTTCCATGGCTTTATCCTGACGGATATCCTTCAACAGTTTTTCGTCGGCATAAATAATTCCCGGAACGCGCATACCCGGTTTATAGGATTTAGGTATGCGCCAGCGATAATCGTCAATTTTTTCTAAAGGCCCTTGCCAGATCTCAGACATATCACCACCAGTATCTTACGGTATAAGCGATTTTTGTTTCACCGTCTTTTACAACCGGAACCTTAAACTCTATTGTCTGTGCGTCTTTCTTGGTAAACTCATGGGATTTATCTAAAATCTTCCAGTTGGAATAACGCCAGAGATGCTCAACTACAATAACTTCAATATCAGTTTCTTTATGGTTGCGTAATGATATTTCAAAACTTTCTTCTGCCCAGTCATTACCTGCGCGATAATTGGTTCTTTTGCGCTCACCTACTACATCAAAGGCGTCTCCCAGATAGAGACGGATTTTTTCATCTTTGGGCGTATGGTCAATAGCATCTTCGCCCACAAACTCCAATTTTCCATCCACATCTTTTTTATAAACCTTTACTTTTCCTTTAGGTAAAGGCATACCTAGATTATTCTTTTTGCTATTTATCAGCTCGATTTTAACTTTAACTTTTTGTTCTTTTGTGGTTTTGGCTTCTCTGTAATAATACCACCCGTAGTCTAAAGCCGGGTCATAAATAAAAAGTTTATTTACCGGGACATTATTTGCTGTAAGTAGAGTAATCTGTTTTGTCTGGTTGTCTTTAAGCGTGGCTTTGCGCTGCAAGGTGTACATATGGTATTCAAAAAAGGCCTTTTCTTCAAATTGGGGCACTGCAGCTTTTTGTTCAAGCATTAGAGCATTTGCAAAACGCATAGTAGGCTCTTCTTCAGCCCGATGCACTTCTCCAGCAATTAATTTTAAGCCTGCATCTTTATAGGTAGTGCCACTTTTATTATCAATGGTCACCCAACCAGATAAATCGATATTCTTATCTTCCTTATCAATAACTACCACGTAATCACAGAGCCAATTAATACCTTTAGTCAGATAAGAAACTTCAGTTAAGTGCTTTCCTGATTTATCATTTGCAATCTGCCACATCAGGGTTGGCTTGGTAATCAGACCCTCAGGAAGACTTGTAAATTCAATGGTCTTTATGTTATCCTTGCGGCTGAGCATATTCAAGGAATTATTCTGAGGATTTGAAATTACAATATTATCATTGTCGTAACTCATCAAGATGCCTTCATAAACTGAGCCCCCTTCAGTTAAAACCTTAATTTTTTTATCAATATATTTAGAAAGCAATTTCGTGGCGCTGACCAGGTCATATTCATAATTCTGCTCCTGAATAACGCAGGATTCCGGCGCGGTTAAGGATTTAAAATGTACTGAGGTTGGCTCGATAAGGCTGGCCACGTCAGAAAATCTAACCTGACTTACTCCTTTTTCAAAATTTAAAAAACGCCTGTCTTTTACCAAAGCAAAATTTTGATTGTAAATAGTCAAATCCACGCCTTCTTCTTGGGCAAGGCTGAGACTAAAAAGACTTAGGATCACTGTTAAAGTCAGTAACAGTTTTTTCATCTTCTGCCTCCTTTTGTTAAACATCAAATATTACCTCTGCCTGCCAGCCACTACCTGTATCTTTAATCTGTAACTGATGATATGTGGCAGCTTTTATTTCCGTATTTACTTTATAATTTTTAATATCTTCTCCTTGAGCTATCGCCTCTATATTTTTTTTATCCAGTTTTTTTATTTTAAAATCAGAAAAGATTAATTCTTTGGTTGCGGATAATGACAACAATTCATTTAACCAATTTACGAAAAGTTCCTCCAGATCATCTGCCTTTTGTTTAACAATAATCTCTTGGGTTCTCGGTTTTAGGTTTTTGGTTCTCGTTTTTTGTTCAGCAATAATATCGAACATGGAAAGCGCGGTATTTTTAAATAATCCTTTTAAATCCCTGCCTTTTATTTTGATGCCTATATCTGCAGTATGTTCCAAAAGTTCATAATTTTTCATAAAATTTGATGAGCCGCCTTGGAATCGAACCAAGAACCTTGACCTTAAGAGGGTCCTGCTCTAC
>CAYOMI010000160.1:0-4052 GCA_964405005.1 uncultured Planctomycetales bacterium
ATTTAGGAATAGATGTTAAACTATCAAGAAGGATCCTTGAGGGCCAAGGAGAAGCTTTTATCCGCGCTCTAAGGTCACAAAAGGAAGTGTCTATAGTTGCAGGGATCGGGTTTAGATGGTAAAAGAGGAGTTTTATGCCCTGGCTTAAATTTGACGAGAAACAATGGGAAGAGCTCAAGCAGGCGCTTGAGGGCGTAGTAAATGTGGCTAAAGAGATTCAATTAGAGATGAAACGCGCCAACGATTTAAAGGAGAAAGAGTTAAAGGAGAAAGAGGGCTAAATGGCAGAACTTGTCTTAAAACTTTTAGGTATCTTGTTTGGGGTTTTGGCCAGGACTCTTATGCCTTATCTACGGAAAGTAAAACAGGGGAAGGTGAAAAAATTTTGGAACGGCTACTGGATTCAGGCCCTGGCTTCGCTTGTTTTGGGAATAGTTACTACCTTGTTAATCTTTCCTCAGTTTAATGTGGCTAAGCCCGGCGTGGGCGCCGAGGCTTCAGTTAAATTATTTTGTCTTGCTTTTGGCTTTGGGTTTGGGTGTAATAGTATCATTGCTGAGGCGGCTAAGTGGACAGAGAAGGGGAAATCTAAATGACCCATTCGACTATCGCTCAGGGTCATCCTGAGCGACTGAAAGGAGTCGAAGGATGAGCAGATTAGGTTGCATAAGAGATAAATTTGACGAGAGGGATTATTTAATGCGGCCGTATCTGCCGGTGGTAAAGTTACCGAAGAAGGTTGATTATACTAACAAGATGTCGCCGATCAGAGACCAGGGAGAAGAAGGGACCTGCGTGGGTTTTGCGGTAGCAGTGGGAATGAAAGAATACCAGGAAATTCTGGATTATGAAAAATTGGTGGAGCTTTCCCCGCGTTTTGTTTACGCAGAAGCTAAAGAAATTGACGGCGTACCAGGATTAGAAGGGACTACTATTCGCGCGGCGATGCAGGTACTTAAGAAGCTTGGCGTCTGCCAGGAAAAATTCTGGCCGTATAAACCCCATCAGGAAGATAAACCCAAAGAAGGCGCCGCAGGCAATGCAAAAAAGTTTTGCGTTATGACTTACGCGCGCATACTTAATCTAAACGAGCTACGCATGAGCCTGGCTACAAAAGGACCGGCGGTTTTGGGCGTCCAGGTTTACAAAGGAATGCTTAAGACAAAGACCGGAATTGTGCCTATGCCTAAGAAAGGCGAAAGGACTTTAGGCGGGCATGCCATTTGCGCGGTAGGTTACGATGAGGCAAAAGAATCAGTCAAGTTTAAGAATTCCTGGTCGAATATATGGGGAGACAAAGGATACGGATATCTTCCGTTTGCTTACATTGAGCGGTATATGATGGATGCCTGGAGCTCGGTTGATATTGAGGATCCGAATCCGCTGACGCTGGCAGGTGTGTTAAGGTACCAAAAGAAGGCGCTGGGTTAATTTTTGAAGCTTTCCCGAATTTGTAGCAAGCCTTTTTTATAAAGCGTTATTTATTATTGAGTTACGACAGAATTTTGTACACTGGGCAAAATTTAATTTTTTCGATACTTTTCAGGCCAATTCAGCTTAGTTATCAGAATTGCATTGCAACGGCAAAAACGTAGCGCATCGTCGAGTTTTTAACAAACATACAGGCTAAAATATCAACAATGCCATCTTGATTTTCTCTGTGAACCTTTAAATACTTTGCTACAAACTCGGGAAAGTACTTAATTTTTCTCTTGACAAGATGTAATGTATAGTGTATAATGTATAATGGAGGTGATAAGAATGAGTAATTTACATCGAACCCAAATCTATATTGAGGAAGATCAGATGCATCAACTCAAGCTTGAGGCAGAAAGAGAGCGCCTGGCTATCTCTGAACTAATCCGCAGGGCAATACAGTACCTTCTAGATTCAAAGACAAGGGGTGTTAATTGGGAGAGTGACCCTCTTACTAAAACTATTGGTAAGGTAAAGCTTGCGGTAAATAATGCCTCTGTGGACCACGACCACTATTTATACGGTCAAAGAAAAAGGAGATAGTCCTATGGAAAAGGTATTTGTAGATACCAGTGGTTGGGTTGCTCTTTTTGTCGAGAACGATCAAAACCACAAAAAGGCAGTTTCTATCTTTGAGGAGATTAAAAATACAAAAGTACCCATTTACACTTCCGACTATTGTATCGATGAAACCATCACTACTATTTTAGCCAGGGGTAATCATAAACAATCTGTCTTGGCAGGCGAGGCCTTATTTACCAGCAAGCTCATTAAGATCGTTCATGTCTGTCCGGATTATCTTATAAGCTCTTGGGAACTTTATCAAAAGTACAAGGACAAATGTTTTAGTTTTACAGATGTTACCTCCTTTGCAATAATGAAGGACCTTAATATTAAAAAGGCCTTTGCTTTTGATAGGGAATTCATCCAGGCAGGAATTGAGTTGATAGATTAACGAGGCGTGAAGAAGAAACTACCTAAATTTAAAACCGAAGAAGAAGAGGCACGTTTTTGGGATACCCATAGCCCATTAGATTATCCGGGTGAGTTTAGTGAGGTGAAAGAACCGTTTGAATTTGCCCATAGTCTTTTAAAGAAAGCCGCTGAAAGACGCGAGGAAAGAAAACGGACTCTTACTTTAAGATGAGAAAAGTTAAAACTTATTTGGACACACTTATGGATGATGAAGGATTTAGAGGAAGGTTCGCTCATGAATACGAGAAATTAGAAACCCTTGCAGCCAAGGAAAAGGGGAAAGAGAAACCACTAACTAAAAAATTCATCGCTAATTTAAAAAGAGTCAAGGTTTAAACACAGAGTTTTCTTACCTTAGTAACAAAACCCACGAAAAGTCCGATTTTGTTCTTTCCGACGATAATCCGTCGGAAATTGCCCGCTAACAGCCCCGCAGAGACACGATCTTAAGTCGAGCCATAGGATATGACCTGCCCCGTTAGATAAATACTGCATCCTCTAAAATCTTATCTAACGGGGCCTGCCTTTTTCCGACGAGAATCACCCCTTAAGAAAATTTTAGTTAGATTTCCCCTTCTTTTGCGTCTATTGTTAGCGAGAGGGGGATGATAGGATGTTAAAAGCTCTTGAAGAGAGACAAGTCTATATTGAATCTGTCTTACATAATATAAAGTGCATCTCAGAAGAGATTATGCAGAAATCTGTAAGTAAAAGGCAATTTCATAAGGTTATGCAGCAGAGGATTATCCACCTGGCTAGTAGTTTCGATCTAAAAGGGTTAAGTGAATATCGAGTAAATAATATCAGAGCTGATGGAAGAGATGGTCTAATTGATGTTGTCTGGTTGGCAGACACAAGACCTGTTACAGTTTTTGAGATTGATTCACGTATTAGAATTAAATCCATTAAGAAACTATTGGCTGTCGAAGTGCCATTTCGATTTTGGGTTTACTATGGGTCTAAGAGTCTCATACCCTTAATCCATAGGTATAATTTTGATAATTTAATTCAGATAATCCAATTTCCACCGATAAACACCCTTTAAAAATGCTGGAAAGCAAAAGCTTAAAGCATTTAAAATTTATCCTTCCCCCAAAAAGACTTGCTTTGAGGCTTTGGGGAAATTGGGGCCACAAAGCCCAAAGCAAGAGAAGAATGCTTCCGTTTGGCAGGCAAAAATAAAAGCAGCAAAGATATTAAATCACGAACCCACCTGCAACGCAGGTGGGACACAGTCCCCGCTGAAAGCGGGGTCTGTGGGTGATTTAAAGGAAAATAAGAAACCGCACTTTTTAAAGGCAACCCACAAAAAGCGGTTTTTTATTTTTTGGTGTCTTTGCTGCCTACCACAATATCTTTTGCCTGCCAAGTTTACATAACGATGTTATGTAAACAGGAAGCAAGCCCGAAAAAAAGCCGACCCTTGACATTTTTGGCTGACATCCCCCTTAAAAATAGCCCAAATTTAAGCGCAATTTAGGCTTCTACGGCATCTTTCTGAATTAGGCATACAAAACCTCACCTAAAGCCAAAAATGTCAAGGGTCGGCTTTTTGAGGGCGGTTCTTCTGCCCCACAACCAGAAGCCTTTTGTTTTTTATC
>CAYOMI010000161.1:0-4046 GCA_964405005.1 uncultured Planctomycetales bacterium
TGTCAAGGGCTCCCACATCTCCCGCGCCCCATGTGTTAAATTAAATCTGTTATAATGAATGGCGAGTGGGCAGAGCTTTCCCGCGCACTGCGCGCCCTTAAATGGGTAGACGCTTCGAACGGACTGCTACCCACTTGGCCATTCAGTCACCAGACGTGGTTAATAGAATGCTGCGTAACCACAACGCTAAACATGGGAATCCCTCTGGTGAACTTATAATCTATTTAACACAGGAGGTGCAAATATGCAAGACCTAAAACAACTGGCCTTTGTAGGAGTTGATAGCCACAAGGACCAACATACTGCTTGCCTTACTGACTGCTTTAGCCGTAACTTAGCTACCTTTGATGTTCCTAATGACCCAAGATATTTCCCGGAACTTACCGATAGAATAAATGCGATTTCAGGAGAAAACGGATTAAAGCCGGTCTTTGGCTTAGAAGATACCCGCTATTTTGGTCAGCAATTAGCTCAGTTTTTAATCTCTACCGGCAATTATGTCAAAGAGATACCAGCCTTTAAGACTGAACGTAAACGCTCTCAGTCTGCCCATCGGGATAAAAGCGATCCAGGTGATGCCTTGGCTATCGCCAAGGTGTTAATTCAGGACTTTGATAAGTTACAGACAGTGGATACCTTTGACGAATTACATTTAGCCTTAAGGGTACTCGTTAATCAAAGAGAAGCGCTTATTAAAGAACAGACTAAGATAAAGAACCGACTGCATCTTATAATCCATCGGCAATATCCTCGATATGAGAAAATGTTTAAGTATATATTTACAAAGAGCGCCGTAGCATTCTGGGAACGCTTTAGCCATCCATCATATCTAAAAGGAATGACCGTTAAAAGCCTTGCCTACTTCTTAAAGCGCCACTCAAACCATACTGTCTCAACCAAGGCTAAGCCAACGGATATTAAGCATCGTCTCTTCTGACGTTGCTGCTTCTGAATCGGAACTTGTCCGCGCAAAGGTACTCCAGAGCCTCATCAGGCACCTGCGCTTCCTGCAGAATGAAATAGAAGCTGTAGAGCAAGAGCTAAAAATTTTTGTCCCTAAAGCCGAGCTTAAGCTTGAGACCTTAACTGGTGTAGATACCGTTGTAGCAGCTAAGCTCATCAGCTATATCGGCAATATAAACCGCTTCTCTTCGAGCGATAAATTAGCCAAGTGCGCCGGTATTGCGCCAACCAACAAATCCAGCGGCAAGAGGCTTAGATATAGAAAATCCAAAGGCGGACATCGTCAGCTTAATGCTACTATTTATTATATTGCCTTAACGCAGGTAAGTAAAAATAGAGTTGGAGTCCCGCTTAACCTAAAAGCAAGAGAATACTATCTCAGGAAAATCGCTGAAGGCAAAAGTAAAAAAGAGGCATTGACTTGCCTTATGCGTAGACTTTGCGATATTATCTATGCGATGATGAAAAATAAAACTGAATATCGCAAATCTTAGCTAGTTTTGACAAAGAACAAGATTCCATTTGACATAGAATGTCCAGTCGCCCTTGCTGGGGCAAGGGCTCCTTCGGCGCCAGCCTGGGTCGGCTGGCTTCTTGCTAATTTTATTGCGGGTTCGGCTCTGCTTGTGGCTGGCGGATGGGTGCGGGCATCCGCCAGCCACAGCGTCCAAAATCAACTTTGTTTATCCCAAATGAAGTGTCTCTATCTAGCGTCTCTTCGGGATGCCGAAGAATAACTACTTTGAATAACTACATTCGGCATAAGAACGGTTTGTCCGCCGTCTCGCCTAAAGCAAGCTAGAAACTTCTCTGGACGGCGAGACGCATCGCCTCTCACGCGCAGTGCTCAAGACGCCGATGGGCAAAATTTTGCCCAAAAGAAAGAACAAAAAATCAATCCTTCGACTTACGCTTAAGGATTGATGGTGAGCGAAGTCGAACCATCAAAAATGTCAGGGGGCGGAAAGCCAGATATCTCTTACTTCTTCGAATAACGCTGGATTATCAAAATCAGCCGGTAGTATGTGTTCTACCGGTTTGCCAAATAAATAATCATTCTCTTTGTAAAATCCAGTTGCTATAAGCTCTGAGCAAAGAAATCTTTTTCTACTGCTAAATAAGTTATGTAGAACAATGCCAATTTTACCACAAATAATAGACAAAGGAAACCAGAAAAATTAGATATACAAACAATTACAAAGGGATTAGAAGCAATAAAAGCATTAGGAAGTGAAGGATTAGACCTTGCCTGCGAAGGAATGCAGAATAAGAAAGACCAAAAAATTATTCAGAAATTTATCGAACTTATGAAATAAAAATTAGTAAAATTTTTTAGCAATAGTAAATTTTTAAAGAGATAAAACTATTTGCAGTTAAAAGGGTTATATCAATACAGTCTTAAATTCCAACCCCTCCTAACATTCTTTATTAATTTGTCTACCCCCTCAATAAGTCTTAACACCACAAAATCCTCCGCCACAAATCGTTGGCTGATACCTGTTGAAGCAATGTGGGGGGAGGTAAAATTACCTTGCCTGACCGCAGACAAGTTTGCAAACATTTGCTAGAAAAACCTCTGATGTGTTTTTGATTTTCGTCCTTAATTATACCTAAGATTATAAATAGGTATCTTTAGCAAATGGTTCCTCCTAAGAGTGTTATCCGCGTCTATGAATTCTGGAAATTTAGCAATAATAGCAATAGGTAGCGTATAATCTTTTGTGTAAAAGTTCTTTGAAAAATCAATAAAAAGGACGTATCCTTCCTTTAGGGATAAAACAGCGCTGGCAATTAAGCCACGCTAAAAGGAAAGGAGTACGTCCTATGGAGTACGCCAGATTACTGCCTCAAGGTAAGATTTTACAGGAATGGTGGCAGGAGGTAAAGGAAAACTTTTGGTCCGAAGACGCCAAGCCTAAGGTGCTAAAACTGGTAAAAGAGCTCATGGAATCAACGCTCGAGGAAGACTTACAGCTATACACGCAAGCGCAGTATCACGAACAAATAGCCAGGTACAAGCTGTATCGTAACGGTTACTACAAAAGGACCTTGATTACCCAGTTCGGATATGTAAATGACCTAAACGTTCCCAGGCTAAGAAGCGGCGGCTTTAAAACCCGCGTATTCAGGCGCTATCATCGCCTTGAAAACATCGTAGAAGACCTGATTATGGACATATTCCTGGCTGGAGTATCTACCCGTAAGGTAGGAGAAGCCGTTGCTAAGCTTCTGGATACCAAGGTATCAGCCGGCACCGTATCCAATATCACCCGCAGGCTCGATTCAAAAGTAAAAGAATTCCGGAAGCAGGAATTGCTCGATGAATACCAGTACCTTTTCTTAGACGGCATAACCCTTAAAGTCAGGTACAACACCAAATACCATAACCGTAAAGTATTAGTTGCCTACGGCATCACCTTATTCGGTAAACGTGAGCTGATTGCCTTCAGGCAGGCCGGAAGCGAATCTTACGAAGAGTGGACAGCCTTCGTAAACGACCTGTACTCAAGAGGTATTAAAGGCGATAACCTAAGGCTGGTCATCACCGACGGATCAAAAGGCCTGCATGCGGCTCTGGATATGGTATACCCCGCTACCCCCAGGCAAGCCTGCTGGGTGCATAAGCTACGGAACGTCTCAAGCCGCCTGCCCAAGAAATACGAAGGCGGTTGCCTTAAGGGCCTCTCGGGCGTCTATACCGCAAAGCATAGGCCGCAAGCCCTGAATAGATTCAAAGAATGGCGTAAAGACTGGATCAGGCGCTGTCCTAAAGCCGTAGAATGCGTAGAAAAAGACATTGATAACCTGCTTAACTTCTATGATTGCCCTAAGAAGCATTGGAAGAAGATTTACACTACCAATGTTATCGAGCGCCAGTTCAAGGAAGTACGCAGGCGTACCAATGTCTTTAGCTGCTTCTCAAACATTGCCAGCTGCGACAGGATCATCTATGCCATATTTACGCACATAAACAATAACTGGAAGGAACGCCCCTTAAAGGACTTTACACAATTCGCTTGACGCAACCTAGCAATAATTTTGCTTGACAAGATTTATAGTTTATGCTATAAATATAGTTCCTT
>CAYOMI010000162.1:0-3991 GCA_964405005.1 uncultured Planctomycetales bacterium
AAAAGGTAAACTTGGCATATTTATATTCTGTGGCGGTGAAGTGGGAAAATAAGAACTCTCCCAACTATCCGAAGAAATAGAATACCTGGCAAAATACCTGCTTCCTCCATTCCAGGCATAAAGATAATCTCCTGCGCCTGGCCAGACCACATCTGAATCCCAGGATAAACCAAAAGGACAATTTGCTACTGTTGTCCAGGCATTGGAGGAGGCATTATAATTAAATTTCGCAAAAGAGGCAGAACCTCCACCTGCCGAGGCATAGATATAAGACGTACCCGGCTTAAAAACCAAAGATGCGCCTACGCTTACTCCAAAAGGCGCGGATTCCACTGCAGACCAGGAACCTGGCTGGGTAATCTGGGCCGGTATGGCGTAACGATAAAACACTGAACTGCCATTTCCGCAAAAGGCAAATGCCCAGTTTACCGAAGGAACTACGACAATTGCTCCACCCTGACCCACTGCCGAAGGAATATTTGCCTTCTGATACCAGGTATTGGTAGAAATCTGATAAGCAAAAAACTCTTTTCTATTTCCACCTAACAAAGCATAAATAATATCTCCTCCGTCCCAGGCCAAGTGCGCGCCTTGACCGGTGGACATAGGAACATCTGCCATAATCTCCCATTTCTCATCAACAATTGACCATCGGGCAAAGGTCTGATTATAATCATATGCCTGCCATAAAGAATAGATATAATTGCCTGCCCTGACTAAAGGGGAGGTTCTGCCCATATAAGGCGTAAAAGGAAGATTTGCCCACTGACCTAAGGAACTACAGAAAGGGTCTTGATAAACTGTGCTGATTCCTAATTTTGCTCCGGCGCCTGTTCCTGTAATCTCTACGTTATTTAAAGTGCCTTTAGCAAAGTCTGTATTTGTATCATCAGTAATAGAATAGGGTAAAGAAGAGAGTCTTATCCCGCCTGCTTGTGAGGCATCTACATTTGCCGTCTTAGAGCTATATTTTGTCCAGCCAGTCTTATTTGTGGGATGACTCGCCGTCTGGCTCGATGCCCCGCCCCGCCAGTCAGACTGGGCAAAGATATTGTATTCCTCAGCAGCATAGACTCCTTCCACCCAAGGCCCAATCTGACCTAATATCAAAACCTCAGCCAAAATTAGCGCTAATATCTTCTTACCCATGGAAATACTCCGTCTCTCCTGAATACTCTCTTTTTTCTAAACCCGGCACACCCACTGCATCTGCCCGACACTGTTTACATTTTCTAAACTGCTGAATATAAGGTTCGCACATATCCCGCGCCTGCCTTAATTCCTCACAGGTAGGCGCTCTTTTATCTTTCATCTGATGTATGGGAATAAGTGGCATTATATTCATTATCTTAACTCCTAATGCAGCATAAACCCGGGCAATCTCTTCCATCTCCTGCGCATTAATTTCTGGGATTAATACTGTATTTATCTTTATCAGGAACCCTGCTTTTACTGCCTCCTTTACCCCTTCCATCTGGTTTTTAATCAAAATCTCTGCCGCCTCTTTACCTGTATAAGTAGCCCCTTTATAATTGACAAAATTATAAATCTTCTCTCCTGTCTTGGGGTCTAAGGTATTACAGGTTACGGTAATTGTATTTACTTTTAATTCCTTTAGTCTTTCTATGCAATCCAAAAGCAAAAGCCCATTTGTCGAAAGGCACTTTATTAAATCCGGATGAAATTTATCAATTAATCTAAAGGTCTCAAAGGTCTCATTATTAGCCAGGGATTCTCCTGGACCGGCAATGCCGGCAACGGTGATAGGATAAATCTTTCTTGCCTCTTCTATCTTTTTAAGCGCCTCTTCTGGCGTTAAAATCTTCTCTGCCACCCCTGGCCTATCCTCTCTTTTATTCAGTGCCCTTATGCAGTATTTACAACTGATATTACAAATTGGCGCAACCGCTAAATGCACCCTCCCGTATTTCATATGCGCTGCTTCAGAAAAACAGGGGTGCCTTTCTAATTGTAATCCCGCTATATTTTTAGGTTGCGCTAATAATTTCATAATATTAACCCCCTTGCCTTATAGAGGTAGAATATACCGATGATAATTAATATTGCCCCACCCATTGTCCTGATGAAATGCCGATAAGGAACGATTTTTCTTACCAACCCCGCTGACAATAAGCCAATGATTAAATATACTGAGGAACTTAAACCATAAGCAAAAGAAACAATCATGCTTTTAAGTATGCCTGCCCCCATAATGAGCGGAACCAGATAAACGCACTTCCTGCCCGGATTAAGCATTCCCCGTAAAAGTCCTAAACCAAACCCCACTGCACCCACCATT
The DNA here is from genome assembly GCA_964405005.1 of uncultured Planctomycetales bacterium. Taxonomy (GTDB): domain Bacteria; phylum Omnitrophota; class Gorgyraeia; order Gygaellales; family Profunditerraquicolaceae; genus CAYOMI01. Next base: position 2,300 of record CAYOMI010000162.1, read on the forward strand.
TGCTTTTGCCGGCTATGGCATTCTGCGTTTTTTCTAAAAATGATATTTATGCCTAATAATAATATCGAAATCCCAAAGATAAGATTTATCGCCCTTATATCAATACGCAAAGACCGGCCTAAAAGGCTAATGAGTATGCCAAAAATCAACAATCCCAATAGCCTGCCTAACAAAAATTTTAATCCTGCCAATCTTTCAGAAAGCGTAAGCCCAAAAGTAACAAAGGGGTTAAAAAATGGGCATACCAGCAAATTTTCTGCGGACAAACCCAAAACTAAAGCGGTTAAAATATTCTCCATCTTTACTCCTCTATTTTATGGCACTTCAAAGTTTTAACCACCCTAACAAACTCCTGATGTGCCACAGTATCCACAAAACTCAATATCAAAAAATACCGTTTTGTCTTATCGCAATAAAACTGAACTGCCAGTAAGTTATTTTCTCTTATTTCGCCACAAGGATATTTAATGCTCATCCCTACTTCTGTAAAATCCACCTTATGCCCCAAAACCTCGCTCTCTAATGCCGGCAGAGGTGTTTCAAATAAATAGGAATAATTCTCTTTAGGTAATATCTCCTGATACCTTAATTCCTTATCCGACCAGTATATCCCAAAAAACTGTATATACATCCGCCGTTCGGTCTGGGTATTTAGGCTAATGTAGCCATTTTTCTCTGTTCCACCAATAATCTCTGCAGGTAAATAATCCGGTACGGTCACTTCTACCCCTCCACCCTTTATTGTGCGCATATTCTCTTTAGCTTCCAAATGTGAAAAACATACCAAACCACCCCAGAGTATTAATCCAAAAATTATTATTCCTGCCTTTACCTTATACATTTATTTATTTCCCCTCCTACTTACCTTTCCTTCTAATTCCTCAACTTTCTTTTTCTCCATCTCCAGTCTCTTTGCCATTGCCTCAAAAGAGACCATATCTGCCCGATGCTTCTCTTCTAAGTCTTTCTTAATGTTTGTTCGCTCTTGGCTTAACTTATCGCTGTATTCCATTTCTTTCTCGTGAGAAAGATTATGAAATTTATCCTTTAATTGCTTGTTTGCTCCATAAAGAAAAATTAATGATATCCCTAAGACTAATACCGCCAGGCTACCTGCCATTATAATCTTGCGGTTTTTGGTCTTTGGTGTTCGGTCTTCGGTGGTTACTGCTAACCGCATATACGCCTCTACCTTATTCACAAATTCCTCTGAACCTAAAATACCCTTTCTGCTTAATTCTCTTGCTAATTCTTCTCTCTGCTCTTTTGGAATACTGCTGATATAGTCTGCATAACTACCCGCAAGCCGCTCCACGACCTCCTGGACCTCCCCTTCCCGTTTCAGTCCCAGGCTCTCTGGAGCGGTTTCGGTTTGTGGTTTTAGATATTCAGTCTGGATATAGAGTAAGTAACTACTATAAGGATAATCCTCTAAGTTTTTAACCCGTCCTAAGACTTTTGGATTAAGATGAATGTAAGCAGTCATCATTAATAGGTAAGGGTCTTTTTCTAACAGAACCATCTTGTATCTCTCCTGAAATAAATGCCCTTTTCTTTCATACCTTCCATTAAAATATTTTGTATAATTTGAATTAAGGTCATGCATAATATCCGATATCGTTAAACCTTCTTTTAATTCAATCAATAGATGCAGGTGATTCGGCATTAAACAGAAGGTGAATAATTTGAATC
>CAYOMI010000163.1:0-3974 GCA_964405005.1 uncultured Planctomycetales bacterium
AACTGAAAGACAGTGAATAAAAATAAGTACTTCAGGAACCTTGTGTCTTTGATTGATAGGAAATACGCTATCAGCGCATTTATAAGGGCAAAAAATGTCATAGAAAAACTAAACAATCTCCCCAGTATAACTACTTCTGGATAGGTCTTACCCGTTAAAATTTTAAGAATAAAAACCGGAAATAAATTGTATATAATGAAAGTGGAAAAACATAAAATCAGGATATACCTTAATGATCTGCTTAAAGTTGGGAAGGTCTGCATATTCTTTGCATTGAGACTGCTTATGCGTGGAAACATAACTATACTGACTGCTAAAGGTAGAAATAAAAAAATCTTTCCTAACATTTGCGCCAATGAATAAAACCCAGCATCTTGGGGACTAAAATAGGACTTAACCAGAACCATATCAAAACTAACCAATGCCATAAAACAGAGACTCGTCGCACCTACCGGAAAAATATATCTTAAAATTTCTTTATAATTAATATCTTCCTTTTTAAGGCCTAAAACAATAAATTGCCTCAATGGATAGTAGAAAATAAATAAGCCTACCACTGTCGCTATTAATAAGGCACCCAAAGCTCCGGCGATATTGTAACCAAACGCAATGAAGATAAAACCGAGTATCAATTTTAATATCCCGCTAACTACTGTTGAGCAAGAATACCAATGAAAAAGTTCAAGCCCCTGAATACCTCCTGCCAGAACCGGCACTATCCACGACAAGGCAATTAAGGCCGAAACTATATAGGCGCAAAACAAAGATGGTATTTTTAAGGCGTTGACTAAATAATTTGACAAGGACAAAAATAAAAAGAAAGTTGCCCCTGCTAAAAGTAAAGATTTTTTTAGCAAATCGGAAAGAAAAAATTTAAGTTTGCTTATTTGATTCTGGGCATGAAAATCACAGCTGTATTTAGTTACCGCCAACTGCAGAGTGACTAATGGACTGGAAAATATGGCAAATAGAGCAAGTAATGAATTAAAGGCAGCAAAATCAGCAGCCGTAAGTTTATGCGCAATCAACAACTGGAAAAACAAGTTAAAAAAATTCATTACGGTTGTGCCAGTAAAAACTAAAACGATATTTTTAGCATAATCATCTAAACTGCTTTTCAGTTTTTTAAGCATCAATATATCGCGTTATAGCGAGATTTCCAGGAACCTGCGGGATCCAACCTTTAATATTCCGCTCTCTTTGATTATAAAACTTTCTTCTTTTACTTTAGAGCCATTGAAGAGTACAGCACCCTGCCTTAAGAGTCGCCGCCCCTCATTGCCACTTTTAACCAGCCCACTTTTTAACAATATATTAATTATTGTCTGTTTAGTATCGGTTCTATATTCAGGCATTTCTTGTGGAAGTTCCTTTTGACTAAATACACGTTCAAACTCTAAACGTGCTTTTGATGCAGATTCTTTAGAGTGGTATTGTTGGGCAATAATCTGGGCTAATCTTAATTTGGCTTCCTTAGGATGCATAGCCTTTACCGACTCTAAATCTTCGTCAGTCAATAACTCATAATATTTAAGCATCAACTCATCTGATATAGACATAATCTTACCGAACATCTCCTTTGGGGACTCATTGATACTAATGTAATTTCCATAAGATTTGCTCATCTTTTGTGTGCCATCTGTTCCTTCTAGAAGCGGCATAGTGATAATCACCTGTTGGGGTTGACCAAAATCCTTTTGCATGTCTCTACCTACCAAGAGATTGAATATCTGGTCTGTTCCGCCTAATTCAATATCGGCTTCTAACTTTACTGAATCATAACCTTGCAGAAGCGGATACATAAACTCCAATAGCGAAATATCCTCATTTTTGGATAACCTTTTTTTGAAATCTGCTCTGGCTAACATTTGTGAAACCGTGGCACGGCTGGTTAATTTTAACATATCCAGTACTGACATTTTATCAAACCACTCACTATTAAAAACTATCTGGAGTTTATCTATATCCAGCGTCTTAGAGATTTGTTTTTTATAGGTAAGTGCATTTTTGAGCACCTCTTCTTTGCTGAGTTGCTTTCTTATCTCTGACCTTCCGCTAGGGTCACCGATACGACCAGTAAAATCACCAATTAAAAAATAAACCTTATGTCCCAAATCCTGAAACTGCCGCATCTTTCTTAATAATACAGTGTGTCCTAAGTGAAGGTCTGGAGCAGTGGGATCAAAACCAGCTTTTATCTTAAGTGGCTTTTTTGTCTTTGCGCTTTCTTCCATTTTTACTTTTAGTTCTTGTTCTGAGATTATCTCTACTGTGCCGCGCTTTATGATTTTCAACTGTTTATTGATATCCATTTTGCACCTCTATTTATATCTTTGCACTCAAGCCAATTTTGGCCTGTTCAACATCCACCTTTATTACCTTAACCTTAATTTTATCACCCGGCTTTAAACCCGAAACTGTCTCTTTATCAATTTCACTAGAATATACCAAACCCTCCAAATCTTCTTCAATCTTTACGAATACTCCAAAATCGGTATTGTTTACTACTTCTGCTTCCACAATGGTATCGAGGGGGTATTTATTGGCTATCTCTGGCCAAGGATTTGGTTGTGATTGTTTTAGTCCAAGGGCAATACGGCGATTCTGCGTATCCACAGAAAGAACCACTACCTCTACTTTCTGACCTTTCTTAAGTATATCTTGTGGATGGGATACTCTTTTGGTCCAAGACATATCCGAAATATGAACCATCCCTTCTAAATTATTATCCAACTCCACAAATGCACCGTAATCCGTAAAACCTCTGACTTTGCCTGAGGTCTTTGTACCAGCCGGATACCTTGACTCAGCGTCGAGCCACGGATTCTGCTCTAGCTGCTTAAGGCTCAAAGATATCTTACGGCTTTCTTTGTCTATATTTAATACCTGGACTTCTAATATATCTCCTATTGCAAACATCTCATTCGGATTACTAACCCTCTTGACCCAGGAAATCTCGGAAACATGAATTAAGCCCTCTATACCCTTTTCTAACTCTACAAACACTCCGTAAGGAAGGACGTTAACCACCTTGCCCTTAACTTTAGCCCCTATGCTGTATTTAGTCTCGATGTCCTGCCAGGGATCTGGCAATCTCTGTTTTAAACCCAGAGAGACCTTTCCTGACTCTTTGTCAATGTTTAGAACCATTACATCAATTTTATCCCCTAAGGCTACTATCTCAGAAGGATGACTGATTTTTGACCAAGACATATCTGTGATATGCAACAGTCCATCCATGCCACCCAGATCAATGAAGGCACCAAAATCGGTTATCGCCTTAACCGTCCCAGGATAAATCACTCCTATTTTTAAATTCTGCATAAGCTTTTCCCTATTTTCTTCTTTCTCCTTCTGTAGAGCATCTCGACGGGATAATATAATACTGCGCCGAAGATTATTTATCTTTATAATCTTAAACTTAAAAACTTTATTAAGTATTTCTCTATCGGGCATGTTTTTAAACGCAGAAAGTGAAGCAGGCAAAAATCCTTCTATACCCATTACAGCAACAATAAAACCACCTTTGACTTTTTTGTTTACCTTTCCTTCTGCTAAGTCGCCTTCCTGATGACTCTGAAGAATTTTATCCCATCCCCGCATATGTACTGCTTTTTCCCGAGAAAGAACGATCATGCCATGGTCATCCTCTATAGACTCGACAAAAAACTCCAGTTCCTTGCCCACCTCTAAATCAGAAGGATTGAATTCAGAGATACTGACTACGCCCTCGGACTTAAAGCCCACATCAACCAATACTTCCTTTTGTGTCAAAGAAACAATCTTCCCTTTAATAATCTGACCATCACGAATACTTTTTATACTTTGATTATAAAGTTCCTCAAGGTTTGATTTTGTTTCAGACATCTTAATCTCTCCTTTCAAAAAATTTAGGCTGTCACGAGACTAAACACAGCCTATGATTACAGCGATTTTTAAAAAGATTACAGCGATTATATCGTCAATAAATAATC
>CAYOMI010000164.1:0-3919 GCA_964405005.1 uncultured Planctomycetales bacterium
TCCATAGACTGCTATTATAATTTAATTTCGTTTAGTAAATTCAAAAACTCCTATTTCCAGCATTATAACAGCAAAAATAATCAGGAATAAAAAATCTATATAAAGAGCGAATGTTTTTATACCCAGCGTATCCCATCTTAAAAGGTCAACACCGTAAGTTAAGGGATTAATCCGAATAACAAAACTTATCCAATGAGGAAGATTATCTATGGGAAACATTGCGCCACTTAAAAAGAACATCGGCATAATCACAAAGTTTGAAATCACACCGAAACCTTCGAAAGAAGTCATTCGCGCCGCAATGACAATTCCAAGACTGGTACACACAAAGGCAATAAAAAACATCAATGGTAAAAGTAATAATAGGTGAACCAAGGGAATGTGTATTTTTATAAATGGCGCGAAGGCTAACACAAATAGGCCTTCAATAAATGCAACCGTTGAGCCACTTAAGGCCTTTCCGAGAACTATCGAGCTGCGCGGTATGGGTGCGACCAGAATCTCCCTTAAAAAACCGAATTCTCTATCCCAGATAATGCTGATAGTTGATATCATTGCCGCAAAGATAAGGTTCATGGCAATAATCCCGGGGAAGATAAAGTGAGTATACGATATTCCCTGCACGTTAAAAGCAGCCCTTAAACCCGTGCCCATAATTAAAAGCCACAGCACCGGCCGGGTAATGGAACCCAAGAGTCTTATCTTATCACGAAAATGACGGATAAGATCCCTTAACCAAATCATCCATATAGCATCAAAATCCATAAGTTACCTCAATTTCTTTCTTGCGCGCAAGAACTGGCCTAACCGTTCTTTCTCATCTGATTCCTGTTCCCGAATATCTCGGCCTGTGACTTGTAAAAATACTTCATTAAGAGAAGCTACATTATATTTATTCTTTAATATGCCTGGTGTATCTAAGTCAACGATTTTACCGTAATCAATAATCCCTACACGCTGACATATCTCAGCTTCATCCATATAATGCGTTGTTAGGAATATGGTTATTTTTTCCTTTTGCGCAAGGTTTAATATGTAATCCCAGATATACTGTCTTGTCTGTGGGTCTAATCCTATAGTTGGCTCATCTAAAAATAGAATTTTAGGACTATGCATCAGGCCTCTGGCGATTTCCAATCTTCGCTTCATACCTCCCGAAAATGTACGCACAATATAATCTTTCTTTGGATACAATCCCACCATATTCAATACCTCTTCTATGCGCGCCTTTCTAGTCTTGAAAGACAGGTGGTAAATCATCCCATGAAAATTTAAATTCTCGTAAGCAGTGAGTCGTTCATCAAGACTTGGGTCTTGAAAAATAATCCCGATGGATTTCCTTACTTCAGTGGGAGAAGTTACGACATTAAATCCATTCACAGTTGCTTCTCCGGAAGTCGGCATTAGCAAAGTACAGAGGATATTTATAGTTGTAGTTTTACCTGCACCGTTAGGTCCTAAAAAACCAAATAATTCAGCTTTCTTAACTTCAAATGAAATGCTGTCTACTGCTTGAACAGGGCCGAAATGTTTTGATAAATTCTTGACACTTATCGCTATTTCATTCATATCTCGTACCTTTTTCCACTTACGTTCGGTTCCTTCTTTTTAAAAAAATACCCCACGCATTCACGTGAAGGCGCGGGGTATTTTTGGTTATTTTCTAAAATATATTATTTATTTTTTTATCTTCTCGAGGAAATCGGCAACAACTTTTGCAGCAAGGTCCTTGCAACCCAGACCAAAAGCTAAAGCTAAAGCTAAACCTATAGTACCGAGTATAATGGTTAAGGTTATCTGGGTTACATGGATAGCGATTTGTAGCTGCTCCAGAGCTATAAATATTGAGAATACAATTATTACAAACTCGCTAATTTTAGCCAAAAGATTTGCCTGGGCAATACCAGCATTCTTAGCTGAAACCTGAATAACATTTCTCAAAAATATTGCTAAAAACATACCTAATATCAAAATAAATACTGCTAAAATAATATTAGGTACGTAGAAAACCACTTTCTCTAAAAGCCCAGCAGCAACAGGCAAATCTATAGCATTGAACGCTACTACAAAAGTAACCAAAAGCCCAATCCAATAACACAATACTGCAATTAACTCGGAGAGCGAATACTTAATTCCGCCTTTGGCTAATAGACTATCTAATTCTATCTTGTCTGAAAGCCAATCGAGTTTTACCGATCTTAAAACTTTCTCTACAACTGTTTTGATGAGTCTAGAAATCAGCCATCCAATGATGAGAATGATGACCATCAAAAGCGCGCTTGCCAAAAACCCACCAATACGAGCGAGAAGTAACTTGGCTGGTTCCAGTAAAACTGAAAGCCAATTACTCATCTAGCCACCTCCTTTTGGTTTTTTTCCAGATTATTTTTTATAAATTTAGCATAATTATCGGGTTATGTCAATAATTATTTTTAAAAATCGACTTTCATTCCATCATAGGCTGCCAATATCTCAATACCCAATTTACGGGATAAATTTTCAGCCTGAATATGCGGCTTAGCTGCTAACATGGTCATACCAAAGTGAGTAAGAATTACCTTCTTGGGCCTTATCTTGTTTATCAACTCTTCGGCATCCGCCAAACAAAGATGGTCAACTCCCGGCCGTGGCTGAAAGAAAACAACACAAATAATTAAAATGTCACTTTTATAAAAATCTTCTAATTCCTTGAAATACTTAGTATCGCTCAGTATTGAGACGCTAGTTTTATTTAGGCTAAACTTTATTCCATATGTCTGGACAGAATGAATATGCCTCATAGAGGTAACAAACTCAAAGTTTCCGACTCTGTAACTTTTATCTGCCTCTAAAATCTCTAGTTTTTCAGGAAAACCCATAACATGTCCTAATATAACGGCATCTTCATTTATTGCATCGGCTGGACAAAATACAATACCTCTTTTTTTAAATCCTCCTTCAGTCATTGCCTCAATTATAACATTAATATCACCGCAGTGGTCCAGGTGTCGATGCGTAAGAATTATCCCGTCCAGTTTAGTAGGATCTAGTTTTGGTTTACTTGTGGAACAACGCACAATACTACCGGGGCCAGGATCAATCAGCACATTTGTGCCTTTATAACAAATCCACAAACCGCCAGAAGCACGCAGTTGTTTTATCATTACAAAACGCGCACCTGCTGTCCCCAAAAATTTTATAAAATCCCTTGATGTTTCCTTTTTGACTATTTTAGCCATATTTTTCTCAATTCTTCATTAATCTTTTGCATCTGGGTATAAGTGATTTCAGGCTTCGGTATAAGGCTACTTTCTTTTTTCTTTGTGCTTGCTTTAGGTGCAAGAAACTCCTCTATACTCTTTATCCTCGCGCCAATCACCTTTACAGAAAACTTTATCTCTTTATCATCAGAAATTACAATGATATTCTTTGGGTTATCTACAGACTCAACTATCTTTTTTATTCTTTCATCTGCAGTCTGACTTTTAGAAAAAACGATGTCTATATCCTTATTATTTAACTCTTTATTTGTTAAGTCAGGATAACCGTCAAATACCACGCTAACTTTGTTTTTGGAACTTCCGCAGAGCCTATTTACTCTAATGTAATCTAGCAAAATAGCTCTTGAGTCCTTTGATTTTTTTGTGAGATGTTCATTGAACAAAGGATGCTTTATCAGGTTATATCCGTCTATGATGTATTGTAAAGACATAAATAAGACCTCCTAAAATTGCATATATGAGGATAAAAAAGAAAGATATAAGCGACATGGTAAATGATACATCTTTACCTATGCCAGCCTTGGCAAAGAAGAATATAGTGGTGGCGTCTCTCAAACCAAGACCTCCTATAGAAATGGGAAGCAGGGTAATCGCTCCTATAATAGGCAAAAATATAAAAAAGTAAATAATGCTTATCTTTATACCTAAAGATAAAGATA
>CAYOMI010000165.1:0-3902 GCA_964405005.1 uncultured Planctomycetales bacterium
CTCATCGATGATTTAAAACGTAAATCTAAACATGTCGCAGAGGCTATGGAATTATCTACCAGGGGAGTTTTTGTCTCGAAAGACATGCGAAACGCCAATTACCTTGTCGAAAAATTTGAGGCGCGGGAAAGACTGCAGGGGTGCGTTTTATATGACAAGGATGGAAATATTATCGCTATTACCAAGCGCTTTAATGACTGGAAAGAAAAAGACAAGCCATATTTAAACGGTATTTTATCAAGCAAAAACCCCAGAGGCGAACTGGAGAAATTTAAAGATTATACGGTTTATAGTTACATTCTTCCGGTTACAGATGACGAAGGGCAAGTGCTGGGCCTAGTTGAAGTTATTTACGATACTTCTTATGTGTTAACCCGGTTAACGGAGATATGGAAGAGAATTAGCGCGACGCTTATAATTCTGGTAATAATAATTTTTATTATAGCAGTTCTTCTCCACAAGCAGATTTTCGCTCTTCCTGTCCAGCGGCTGACAGAATGGTTTCAGCATTTCCAAAAAGGCGAGACTGATGAGGCACACCCTGTTAAAGAAAAAGGCGAATTAGGTAAGCTTGCCAGCGAGGTTGAGCAGGTGGCATTGAGCCTTAGGGTTAAGCGAAGGACAATTTCCGATGAGGCTCAAGCGCGTTTAGAAAAAGAAGAAACCTGGACAGAAGTTAAGCTAAGGGACGTAGTCCACGCCAAGCTTGGCGAAAATGCGTTATTTGTGGTCTCAAATAGAGAGCCATATATGCATGTTATAGACGAGACGACAGGCGCTGTTAGATGCATAACACCGGCAAGCGGAGTTGTTACGGCCCTGCACCCAATTTTATGCGCTTGCGGAGGGACCTGGATTGCTCATGGCGCAGGCAATGCCGACAAAAAATTCGTTAACTCAAAAGATAAACTCGGAGTTCCGCCGGAAGACAACCGCTATATCCTTAAAAGAATATGGCTTAGCAAAGAGGAAGAAGACGGTTATTATTACGGTTTTGCTAATGAGGGCTTGTGGCCGCTTTGCCACAATACGCACACCCGGCCTATTTTTAGAGAAGCGGATTGGGAAATCTATAAAAAGGTAAACCAGAAATTTGCTGATGGCGTGTTAGCGGAGTTGCCCGCAAAGAGTCCTTTTGTATTTATTCAGGATTATCACTTCACATTATTAGGCAGAATGATTAAGGAAAAACGGCCTGACGCTACCATCGCTTTATTCTGGCATATTCCCTGGCCTACGCCCGAGTCATTCTCTATATGCCCTTACCGCAAAGAAATCTTAGATGGGATGCTTGGCTGCGATATGATCGGTTTTCATGTGCAAAGCCATTGCAATAATTTCTTGGATACGGCGAATAGGCTTCTTGAGTCAAGAGTGGACACTGAGAAATTCAGCGTCGTCCGCTTTGATAAAGAAACTTTTATAAGAGCTTTTCCCATCAGTGTCAACGGGTATATGACTGGCGATGTTAGGGAGAAAGATTTAACAAAACAAATAGAAATAATAAAGAAGGAGTTTGACTTAGAGGGTAAAATTATCGGAGTCGGAGTTGACAGAATTGATTATACCAAAGGCATCATTGAAAGGATGCTTGCGATTGACAGATTTTTTGAGAAATATCCGGAATATAAGAAAAAAGTAGTATTTATGCAGCTTGCCGCGCCCAGCCGTGTGCATATAAAACGCTACCACGATCTTATGTCAGAAATTGATGAGTTGGTGGAGAAGAAAAACTGGAAGCATATGGATGGATCCTGGAGGCCGATTATTTACCTTAAAAAGCATTTCTCCGCAGAGGAGATCAAGCCTTTCTACAAAATGGCAGATTTTTGCATAGTCAGTTCTCTTCATGACGGAATGAATCTAGTTGCCAAAGAATTTGTGGCATCCAAAAGAGATTTATCCGGGTTGCTTATTTTAAGCCAGTTTACAGGTGCCTCAAGAGAATTAACTGACGCAATTCAATTTAATCCCTATGCGATTGAGGAATTTGCGCAGGCTATAAAACTTGCTTTAGAAATGCCAACAGACGAAAAAAAGAAGCGTATGGAGAATATGCGCAGGATTATTAGTGAAAATAACGTATATCGCTGGGCGGGTAATATCATTACGGAGTTGACAGCATTAAGGAAGATTTAGAGATTGCATATGAAGTATTTATTTTCGGATTGGGAGAGGTTGAAGGCTGTTTTGATTGATAAAAGTCTGCTTCTCCTTTTAGACTATGATGGAACATTAACTCCGATCAGAGAATCCGCCTTTCTGGCAAACTTGTCTAAAGAAAATAAGGATTTATTAAGCAGATTCTCGAAAAATCCGGGATGCAGCTTAGCCATTATCAGCGGCAGGTCATTAGAAGATATTAAAGGCATGGTAGGCCTTAAAGGGATAATTTACGCCGGTAATCACGGCTTACAAATTGAAGGGCCGAAGATCAAATTCGAAAGCCAGGTTTCTCCGAGATTAAAGTTAGCTATGCGTAATATCGCGCAAGATTTGCGCAAGAGACTTTCGGATATCAAAGGTGCACTAATCGAAGATAAGGGCTTGACTTTAAGTGTTCATTATCGGTTAGTCAGAAAAAAAGATATGCCACTTTTAGATAAAATCACCTCTGAGGTTATCAATCCGTATAGGGTGCGGAATAAAATAAAGATTAATTCTGGGAAGAAAGTCTACGAAATAAAGCCGCCTTTTAAATGGGATAAGGGAAAGGTTGTTTTATACCTCTTGGCAAGGCAGCAGTTTGCCTCAAAAGATAAGAAAGTTTTGCCTATTTATATTGGCGACGATGTAACTGATGAGGATGCGTTCAGGGCAATAAAGAATAAAGGGCTAACCGTTTTTGTCGGAAAGCCCAAAAAATCTTATGCCCAATATTATTTAAGAAATCACAATGAAGTCCAAAGCTTTTTGGGGAAGATTTATCAAATAATTACTGTAGGTTATTTATAATGAATGAATTTATTAATTGGTGGAATCATATTCCCGAGTGCATTAATCCTGTTGCGTTTAAAATCGGTTTTATTCAAGTGCATTACTATGGTTTAATGTATTTAGCAGCCTTTGCCACCGTATATGCGCTTATCGTGTGCAGGCTTAAAAAAGAGAAGATAAGACTTTCGCGCCAACTCGTAGATAATTTTTTCTTTTGGGCGATTGGCGCGCTGTTAATCGGAGGTAGATTAGGCTATGTTTTATTCTATAATCTAGCATATTACCTCAAGCATCCTTTAGAAATAGTCCTCCCATTTGATATAGACAATGGCTTCCAATATATCGGCCTCTATGGAATGAGTTATCATGGCGCATTGATTGGGGTAATTATTACTTCGTTGATTTTTTGCTGGAGGCACAAGATAAGCTTTTTACAGCTTGCCGACTTATTGATACCCGCTGTTCCTTTGGGATATACATTCGGAAGGTTGGGTAATTTTATTAACGGCGAACTTTACGGCCGTGTTACTAAAGTGCCCTGGGGAATGTATTTCCCGCTGGATTCAGCGCATCGATTACGGCATCCGTCTCAACTTTATGAAGCGCTGTTTGAGGGTATATTTCTTTTTATAATTTTATGGAATCTGCGTAAGAGTGTGCAATTTCCCGGTATGCTCTTTTCATTATATCTTATCGGCTATGGTGCAGTAAGATTCGTCCTAGAGTTTTTTCGCGAACCGGATCCTCAATTAGGATTTATTTTTGGGCCGTTTACCATGGGACAAGTCCTTTGTTTTGTGATGATTTTATTTGGCGGGACATTAGCTCTAAAAGAGAAGATACTGAAATGATGCTTATACAGTTATTTTTAGAGTTTTTTAAAGTCGGGCTGTTTACCTTTGGTGGCGGATATGCAATGATACCTTTGATCCAGAAGGATATCGTAGAAGGACATCGTTGGTTGA
>CAYOMI010000166.1:0-3897 GCA_964405005.1 uncultured Planctomycetales bacterium
GGCTAATTATTGCGAAGAATGATATAGCTTTGAAGAAAGGGATCTCTCCCGAAAAAGGGAGATTTAATTGTTGCGCAGCATTAAAGACGGAAGCCTTGAAGCAGGTGGTCAATAAGCATAAATTCAAGGCCCTGCTGGTAGCCATAAGAAGGGATGAGCATGCCATAAGGGCAAAGGAAAGGTACTTTTCTCTTAGGGACAATGAATTTAGATGGAATTATCAAAAACAACCTTTAGAGTTATGGGCAGAGTATTATAAGGCCGAAGAGAAAGCTGGAGCGCACCTGAGAATTCATCCTTTGCTTCATTGGCAAGAGATAGATGTATGGAGGTATATAAAACAAGAGAGATTACCTGTGGTGAGCCTGTATTTTGCCCAAAAAGGCAGGAGATACCGCAGTATAGGGTGTGAATGCTGCTGCCAACCGGTAGAATCGACAGCCAATAGCATCACCAAGATTATAAAAGAGATCCGGGATACCTCAATAGCAGAACGGTCTGGCCGCTCTCAGGATAAGGAAAAAGAGTATATGATGCAGAAATTAAGATCGTTGGGATATATGTGAAAAAATGCAAGATTATTTGAATATAGTAGTAACAGGTGAAATCGATTCAGGTAAAACTACCCTAATAGGAAGATTTCTTTATGATATGGGCTCGCTTTCTCAGGGGGTAATTGAGGAGATTGAAGACGTCTGCCGAAGATTGGGGAACGGTTTCGAGTTCGCCTATATATTAGATAGCCTTGAAGAGGAAAGAAGAAACCAGTTAACTATAGATACGACCCAGGTTTTTTGTAAAACTAAAAAAGGCAAAAGGTTTATTTTTATAGATGTACCCGGGCATCAAGAGCTGCTCATGAATATGCTTTGCGGAAGTTCTTATGCCGACATAGCCATACTAACCATAGATGTGCGTAAATCGATAGAGAAACAGACCAAGAGACATATGTTTATCCTGAAATTTTTAGGCGTAGAACAAGTCATTATTGCCGTCAATAAAATGGACTTAGTGGGTTTTGATGAAACGGTCTATGAAAGGGCCAAAGAGAGGATAGCCGCATTCTTTAAAAAAATACAGATTAAACCCAAGTATTTTATTCCTATTTCAGCTAACCAAGGAGAGAATCTTGTTAAACGTTCGAAAAAAATGGATTGGTATAAAGGTTTATCCCTGGCTGAAGGATTAAATTCTTGCCGCAGGTTACAGGCAAGCGGCAGCTTCCGCTTGCCTATCCAGGATATCTATTATCTACATAAAGAAAAAGTAGCGATAGGCAGGATCATCTCCGGAAGGATAAAAAAAGGAGATAAAGTAACCGTTTTGCCTATCAACAGAGAATGCAGGATAGATACAATAAAGATTTTTAATAAGAACTATTCTGCGGCTAAGTGCCCGCAAGGCATCGGACTGGTTCTTGATGATATGAGCGATTTAAAGAGAGGCCAGGTTATATGCAAACCACAATTACCGGAAGTAACCAGGGAGATTTCAGCCAGGATTTTTTGTACCCATTCTTTGAATAGGAAAGGTCCCTTGAGGTTTAATTGCGCAACACAGGATGTCGCTGTGCGGATTAAGCAGGTCAATGGAGTTTGGGATACGCTGGGAGCGCAGCCCCGGCCTAAAGAGGAAGCACTAAAAAAGAATAATCTTTCCGAGGTAATTATTGTTTCCAGAAAGCCGGTGACGGTAGAAAAGTTCAGCGGTTCCAGCGGCCTGGGGAGATTTGTCCTTAAGAATAACAAAGAGATCTGTGCCGTAGGGATTATACCTTGAAACTCAATCGCTAGAGATGCTTAATTATTACGTAGATACGGGGCCAGGATTTTTATTTGTGCAGAACATGTCATTTTTATGGGGGATAGTCCTGGGCCTGCTCGGAGTTTTGTTAATTTCCTTTAAATTATTCTTTAAGTTTTTCCTAAAAAAGCGCGGTGGGATTATCTTTATTCTGCTCGCAGCTTTAATTACCGGAGGGGCTATGATATACAAGGGGGGCGATAAAAAGAAAGTTATAATTCTTGGGATTGACGCTATGGATCCCCAGATTACCGAGCAGCTCATGCAAGAGGGGAAAATGCCGAATCTCTCTTATTTAAAAAGAACAGGTACTTATTCGCGGCTAAAAACCACGATGCCTCCTGAATCTGTAGTGGCCTGGACAAGTTTCATTACGGGATTAAATCCGGGGAGCCACGGAATATTTGATTTTGTTATGCGCCAACCGCAGAACTATCTTCTTTATTTAAGCCTGAATGAAATTTCCAATACCCAGGGCAAGGTCAGAATTAAGACCCATAGGAAAGGAGAGGCCTTTTGGCGTATCCTTTCCAAAAATAAGATCCCCGCTAGTATTTATTTCTGCCCCAATACTTTTCCTGCAGAACGGGTTTCAGGCAAGATGCTTTCGGGTATGGGGACCCCGGATATAACCGGGATAACTGGCAGATTCTCATTTTATACCACTGGCCCCTTCTCCCCGGAGGATAAAAACAGCCGGGGCAAGATTATACATGTAGGGCTTAAGGGTAAAATGATTGAAACATCGATATATGGGCCAAAGATAATTTCCGCAGGCTTAGTAAAGGAGGCTGCTATACCTTTGAAGATTATTCTTGCCTCGGACACAAATAAAGTAATTCTTAGGTTTCAAGGTAAAGAACTTACTCTTGATAAGGATAGCTGGAGTAGTTGGCAGGAGGTATCTTTTGACATAGGCCGCATCAGGAAGCTACGCGGTATTGTTAGGTTTTATCTGACCTCTACCGGTAGAGAGTTCGGATTATACGCAAGCCCGGTTAATCTTGACCCGCGTCAGTCAACCTTCCCCGTTTCTTACCCTAAAGGCTATGCAGGCGCCCTGGTAAAAAGGACAGGCCTCTATTATACTCAGGGTATGCCTCATGATAGCTGGGCTTTAACTGAAGGCAGGCTTACTGAAGATGCTTTCCTGAGCCACGCAGATATAATCCTGGGAGAAAAGCGGTTAATCCTGGAAGAGGAATTAAGCAAATTCAAAAAAGGAGTATTCTTTTTTTATATCGACACCCTCGATGTTATACAGCATATGTTCTGGCGTTATTTAGACACAAGGCATTTTCTCTATGAAGAAAATTCCAGGCATAAAGACGTCATATCAAAATATTATGAAAAAATAGACCAGCTCTTGGGATTAGTCTTAAAGAGGATGGACCAAGACACCACCCTGATTATATTATCGGACCACGGATTCAACTATTTTCGTAAAGCCGTTAATCTGAATCGTTTCCTTGCCGATAATGGGCTACTTTTCTTAAAAGAAGGGAAGAAAGAAGGCAGGGATTTCTTTGAAGATGTGGATTGGTCTAAAACTAAGGCTTACGCCCTGGGATTCGGAGGTATTTATTTGAATCGTATCGGCAGAGAATATTATGGGATAGTGGATGCATCCGAGGCCCAAGGCCTGAAGCAGGAGATTATAAACAAATTAAGGCAATTAAAAGACCCCCAAAGCAAAGAGGCAGTGGTAAATAATGTCTATACAAAAGAGGAAATATTCCAGGGCCGCTATTCAAAAGACGCACCGGATATTTTTGTAGGGTTTAATGCCGGCTACCGCGCTTCCTGGCAGACTGCCTTGGGCGGTACGCCCGGTGGATTATTCGAGGATAACAAAAAGAAGTGGAGCGGAGACCATTTAATCGACTCCGGTTTAGTCCCGGGAGTTATTTTTATTAATAAAAAGTTAGGGTTAAAAGAGCCGGCAATTATAGATATTGCCCCGACAGTATTGAATTTATTCGGCATTGCTAAATCCGATGAAATGCAGGGCAAAGTTTTATTCCGAGACGAGAATAGATAAAATGGATAAACTTTTTTATAAAAGCACAAGAAGCAATAAGGAAAAAATTACAT
>CAYOMI010000167.1:0-3888 GCA_964405005.1 uncultured Planctomycetales bacterium
GCATAATAATCCCTGTTGGTCAGCATCGTGCCTTCACGGTCATAATCAACGTATATCTTAAAGTCTGACCAGATGGTCTGCTGAAAATCCGCAGTAAAGGTAAGGCGCGATGTGGGTTTATAGGCAAGCCCTATCCCCCAGGTTGCCGGGATGCGGAATCTCTGTTTAAAGTCGCTGCTTTCTGCCGCGGCTGTAAGGCTGAGGTTCATATCGCTTTGGCCGCGCAGATTCAGGGTTGTCCCGCTTCGATAAACCGCACCTATGCTGAATTGTTCAAGCGCTTTAAAAAGAAATCCGATAATTCCCTCAACGCCAACGCCTTCAGAAACAGTAGCGCTGTCCCAGGTATAGTCCATAATACCGCTACCCATAACCGTCTTCTTGGCATGGTAGTCAATGCGGCCATATATAGGGCTTACTGCCGCTCCGAGCGAAAAACGGGGATGCAGTTTCTTTGCTACGGAGAGGTTTGCAGCGGTAATATTCATCATCTGAAATAATTGCGCGTTTATATTGCCTGCTCCGTAAGGCACGGTATCTTCCCAGTCAAGGTAATACCCAAGCGGCGTATAGAAACCCAGCCCCACGGTAAAGCCATGACACTGCCAATAACCGCCTATGCTGCTTGGGTTGTAAAAGGATTCGTGGAATTTGGTCTGGTTAAACCGCATCGGCTCTATCCCGGAGTAATTCAGGAACGTATCAATCCGGTATTGGGTCTCCATCTTGGCAAGCGGCAGGTTGGAAATGGAGTTTCCGTCGGTTATGGTGGGGTGGGGCGAGATAAAATCTAAGCCCCATTCTGAATCGTCTAACTGCGCCAGGCCAGCAGGGTTCCAATAGATTGCTGTCCAGTCATCAGCCAGGCCGATGAATGCGCCTCCCATGGATTGGGAACGGCTCCCCAGGCCGCCCCATTCATATGCTCCGGCATAGGCGCGGCTTACCAACACACTTATCAGATAAAAGAGGTATACACTTATTACAATCGCTTTTCTTAAGCGCATACACCCTCCAATCTACGTAACGTGTGACGTATAACTTCCCCCCTCGTATGGCTGTTCCGTAATGTACTGTAGCCTAATCACTGCCGTTTCCGCTTCTCTAGCCACCCCAACCCCATTGCCAAAAGAGTCGGGATAGGCAGAATCAGGCTTAAGTCAAATTCATTGCGTATCTTAAGTATAACGATGCTCACAAGCGCAAAGGTCAAAAACCAAGCCAGCTTGCGGAGTATGTGTAATCTAAAGAAATCGCAGAAACAAAATCCCATGAAGAGGGCGTATATGCTCAGTGCGAGGAACTCTAAAATCAGCTTCTCTGCCATTTCTGCGTGTGTGACGTACAGCCTTCCCCTACGTGTGGCTGTTCCATACTGCGCACAATAGATCCTATATAATTAGACGATGTAGGATTAATTCGCGGACGGCCTTAGTAATTTCGTAGCCGGGCCTATAACTTACGTCGGTATGTCAAGAAACTAGAAGCTCCGTAAGTTATCCGCTCATTAAAAAGGCGCTTCTCACCCAACAGAGGAAGCGCCAGATTTACCGCTACAAAACCCTCTTAACCACGCTATTATTGTAGCTCCGAGGCTGGGTTTGTCAACCATACAATTCTTCCTGCGGATTATAATTTCAGCGGAGCTAAAACAAGAAAAACCGCTTTTTATTTAGGCTAAACTTATCGATGAGGCGGCCTTCGCTATCCAGGACACGCACAAATAAAGACCTCCCCTTTTTAACAAGCAAACAGAAGTGATACTGCGCCGCAAACTTCTTCAAATATGGGTTATCTCCCTGCTGCGCATACAGCGGCGCACCGCCTCCTGCGCTGACTACAAAGGCAATGCCGCCATATACAAACCGCTGGTAATTGTGGTCATGGCCTGAAAAAACAGCGTTTACCCTGAATCGCTCAAGAAGCGGAAGCAGCGCACTCCTTAATTGTTCATCTCCGCCCAAGTGCCTGCCTACGCTAAAGAGCGGCGGATGCAGAAGTATTATGGTGAACCTGGTTTGCGGTTTCCGCTGTTGGAGGTCTGATAACAGCCAGCGGTACTGCTCTGAATCAGCAACCAGGCTGCTATAGGCATCAAGTATGCATAAGTGGATATCTCCGATGTCAACCGAATACCAGCGTTCGTTATTAGGCAGGTTAAAGAACTCAAAGTACTGCGCAGCGTTATTCTCGTGGTTTCCCAGGACCGGATAAAAAGGTACACTCTTACGCAGCTCAGCGGAAACCGAGCGAAAGGCCTCCCAATCCTCCTGCCGCATCCCTTCGTCCACCAGGTCGCCGAGATGGAAAACCGCCATAGGCTTCTCTTTTAATATTGCGGCTATGACCGAACGATGGACATCATGGTTGGTGCGCGAATCGCCGTAAATCACAATCCCGGCTGCGCACGCAGCGCCAAGAGAAACCCCTGCAAGAATAAACAAAAGTAAAACTATTTTTGCGATACGCATAAACAGTATTGTAGCATAAATCCTTGCATATTAAAAACATACATTTACGCGGCTTAAGCAGGCCATAACCCTCTATTATTTGAATTGGTTGCGTTTATATGGCATACTTTAATTAGAAGAGATGAAAAGACTACTATTCCTATATGTAGGGGTGTGCGATGAGGGGGCAAGCCACGGCCTTATTCGTAATTTGCTTGTTGTGCGTTACAAGCCCCCTTTATGCCCAGGCCCCTCTTATCCCCTCAGCTGAGCCGCCTCTCCTTAAGCCTCAAGAGACTAATCTGCCAACAAAAGATTTGCCAACAAAAGAAGTCAATATCAATACGCAAGAGCCGATAAAAGAAGAACAGCCTGCCCTCGAGTTTAACCACAAGTTATTCAAGGCGCTCTATAATAAACCCAAGGTTGAAGAGAAGAAAAAGATACGCAAAGAATGGGAAAAAACAATCGGCGTAGACGTGTGGTATCCTTACTTTAAAGCCAAGGAAGTCGAGGATTGGGTAAGAGACAGGTTCAGCGTGAGAATCTTCAATATGAAAGGCAGGCCCAAATTCGAAAGAGACCGGATAAGCTACACCTTCTCAAGCAAATTTTAACCCCAATAAGCTGTACATAACAAACCCGCCCTCGTAATTATGCGCGAGGGCGGTTTAGTTTATTCGAACTTGGGATAATGTAGAAAATAGTTAGTGTACCTATCTATCACTTAGAAATTGATTTAACTTAGGATTAGTCATTAAATCTGAGAATTTGTAATCAATAACCACAGATTCTGGCTTAATCTGAAAAGCTTCTGCTACAATATTTTTGTTTTTAAGCTCATCTTCCGCGCTTACATATTCTCCTACGCATAATAATATTTTTTGTTCAATGCCGTTATTACGCCTCACCATGCTAGGTATCTGAAATATTCTTTGGACATGATAGTCTGCGTGAGGAAAAGAATAGCCAACGATTATAACTTTATCTGCTTCTTTTAATAATTTAATAGCTCCCCTCCATTGATTAATCAGCAATCTGGTAAGAGGATCTGATGAACGAGAATCATCGTTGATTTCCTGCTTGAATATAGTCGGTGGAACTATAGCTGGTTCAACAAAAGTATTTGCAGATAGGCTATCTTTGGGATAAGAAGGGGCTATGGCGCCTCCATGAAAATTGATATCATGACAACCAAATTTTATTTCCCAATTAAGTGAACCGTGCAATTTTAAAATTAAAAAGTCATCGGAAAAACTATCCAAGAAGTAAGGATTATTTATATCATCATTGACGCCTAAATAACGAAACCTCTTATTGAATTGTTTCAATGCTTCTTCCAAGGTTAAATCATAGTTAAATGTCACATATCCTAAAATCGAATGACCATAATCTTTAACCATATTATGTAACTTTTCATAATTTGTTTCAACTCTAT
>CAYOMI010000168.1:0-3886 GCA_964405005.1 uncultured Planctomycetales bacterium
GAGTGTCTTTTATCTGTATAATACCTAACCTCTGAGCAAGATTTATAAGGTTTGGCTCTACATATGCCCTTAAGAACCAATCAGCATATTGATTGATTCTACCAATTTGGGGCGGCTGCTTCAAGATAAATAGACTTGCTATTTTTTTTAAAAAACCGCTTACCAAATAGAAATTCTTTTTTATACAATTAAAATAAGCGCATTCAAAATCCGAACCAGACAAATCATAATAAATTATTAAATCCGGCTTTCTACAATTCACGGTTTCCTTGATAATCTCTTTTATATCAAATGAATCAAGCCCCTCCATTCCAAAATTAATCACCCTAAACTTTCTCTTATTATCAGGCATATTTAATTTGGACTCCAAAAGTAACGGGAAGAAAGGAAAAGGTCCTTTAAAAAAAATAGGACTTGAGGCTAAAAAAGAGTGGCCATAAATATAAATTAAATAATTATCTGGGGCAGTCTTAAAAGAAAATCTCCTGTGGGTAGGCTTATAAGGGCCATTTTTAATATAATATTCATAATTTAGATACATCGTACTGTCTTTAATTGATATGGAGGCCTTACCTTTTTCTTTTTCTAAATAATCTTTAAGTTGAAGATGGATTCTATCATAGTCTATATGTCTTATCCTATAGATTTCTAAAAAAACAGAAAAGATAAGACCTAAAAGCAGAAATAAAGGTATAAGCAGAATAAAGAAAAAAATAATTTTCTTTAAACTTAACATTGCTTGGTTCTTCCTAGCCTATCCGCGTTGGATTTGCGTATATCTACGTCCCAAATGGGCTTCTCAACATTAATTACTTAAAATCTTTCTCACTGATCAAAAGTTTATCTGCTTCTAATCTTTTAGGAATTAACTTTTGCTCTACGCAGAAATCAATGTATTTCTGCAATAAGGGTACAATTTCTTTTTTTTCTTCCTCTGCCAAATGCCATTTGCTATAACTACTTTTTAAAGCCACCTCTTCATCTATAGGAATATATTTAGGAAGAATCTTTTTTGCCTCTTGGGGATGTTTATATATCCAATCAAGGCTTCTCTTTATTGCTTGCATAAATCTTTTGGCAGTCTCAGGATGTTCCTTTAAAAACTTAGCTGAAAAGATAGAGCAACCCGAAGAAAGCGGATCCATTATATATTTTGGTATTATGTCTTCCATAAATATCGTGCCTGCGCCTTTAATTTCACAAAGCGTAGGGGTAGGGTCTACACTCATCAGTGCATCTATTTGTCGGGTTTTTAATGCCTCTAAATGTAAGCGTGGGGCAATTTCTATTATTTCTATATCTTTATCTGCATCGAGGTTAAAGGCTTTTAATACAAGTTTTAAAATAACTCTATTATAAATACCCGGAAAGTTACCTATTCTTTTACCTCGTAATTCAGAGACAGAACTAATGGAGAGACCCTTTGCAACTACAAGTTTTGTAGGCTCTCTACCAAAGTTACCGTCGAATATATCCTTTCCTGATATTGGTACTTCATAAATTTTTGCCAAACCCGGATTGGTTGCTTCCATTGCTAAAAATGTAAAGACGGCACCATCTCCAGAAACATCTGCCCTGCCAGAGGCAACTGTCTCAAACATTATATTTGAACTACCGCATTCAATTAGCTCTACATCTAAATTAAATTTTTTAAAAAAGCCGCGCTCAATCGCCACAAACCAGGGTAGTTCAGGGGTTATTTTAAGATATACCAATCTAATTTTCTCTTGAGAAAAACCCGCTATAGGATTTAGCACCAGCAAACTAAAAGTTACAAATGTTTTAACTAATAAACTCATAATTAAGTTTTTTCTCATTTTTTAGCTCCCGGTATAAGGTCTGCCTATCTGTCTTGCGAGAAGTGGTTATGGGTAGAAAAGATCTAAATTCTATTACCTCAGGAACCATATAGGTGGCAAGATACTGCCGACAGAAAGATTTGACTTCGTTTTCATCTAACTGCGCATTTTCTTTTTTTACAATGACTGCTTTCAGGCGATTCCCTATTTCCTCATCAGGGATTCCAATACAGGCCGCCTCCTTTACTTTAGGGTGTCTTTCCAGAACCGATTCTATCTCCTCAAGACTTACTCTGAAACTTCTTATCTTGACTACATTGTCAGTGCGGCCTAAAAAGATATAATTCCTATTCATATCTATCTTAACTAAATCATGGGTGTAGTAAACCAGTCTCTCTTTCCCACTAAAAGGGTCTTTGAATAGAACCTCTTTTGTGGCAGCAGGGTCATCCCAGTAGCCAGACATCAGACTATCGGAAGAAACATAGAGTTCGCCTATTACGCCCGGCTTTTCCTTTAATCTTCTACCTTGCTCATCTACAAGATAGGTCTTTATGCCTTTGGGGGGCCTGCCAATGGGAATTTGTACTTCTTCTTTAGAGGGTATTTTTTTAACAGTATAAGAACTAACCATAATGGCCTCGGTAATTCCATATTCATAGAAGACTTTAACATCAGGTAGAAGCCTCATAAAAGAACGTAGATAATTTACAGGGAGTCTGCTTCCGGAAATAATTACTTTTTTTAAATCGGGTAAATCCCTTTTTTTTAGATTTCCATATAAAACTAAACTAATAATAACTTCCGGCCCAAAACGACTAAAGGTTATTCTATTATTTTTAAGAAATTCTTTTAAGGGTGCGGGAAATGCGGATAAACCCTCGGGCAATACACAGATAGTTCCTCCCGAATAAAGCATAAGAAGGGTATCATCTATGCCAGGTGCAACACTTAAAGGATGATAAAGACAATAGCAATCATTTTTTGAAATACGGTAGAGTCTCTGTGTTATCTTAAAGTCATTTATCTCTGCCTTATGTGTCCTCATTACTCCTTTGGGCTTACCTGTGGAACCAGAGGTATAAAGAATAATTGCCAGACTATCTTTATCTACGATAGACGGGCTCTTTAATAAAGTAGTATTAATCTTAAGGCGAACTTTATCCAAAAATATTATCTCTTCCAAGGAAGAAGATAATTTAGAAATTTCCGCAATCCGATTAGCATATTTTGAATGACTAAAAAGTAGTTTTATTTGACAATCATCAATAATATAGGCGCATCTTCTTGGAGGCCAGTTTATATCTAAGGCCACAAAGATACAATCTGCCTTAAGTATTCCAAAAAATGCGGCTATCCCATCAATAGACTTATTAATGTATAAACCAACCCTGTCTTTTGATTCCAAATCTTTAGATAAAATATAAGAAGAAATTTTTGAACTATAAATTTCTAATTCCTGATAAGAAATCTGTTTCTCTTTATCTTTAATTGCTATCCGATTAGGATATCTTTTGCTACTTTCGGCTAATAATCTATCTAAGGCGAAGTTCATAATAATTTTTAACCTTTTGCAAAATCTTTTTGATAGACTAATCTATCGATATTTAATGATTCTAATAAAGGAGAGTTTTATCATTTTTATTATATATTATTTAAGATAAGATGTCCACCGTGGATACTAAATTCTTTATAGAATTTTCCGCGGCAATGCTGGCACAATTAGAATTTTTTTCCATTATTGATTTGGTGCATTCCTATTCTGGTTAATATCTTATCCTTGATAAGTTGTAACTCTTTAATTTCTTCCTCTTGGGCTTCCTTTAATACAAAAAACATCGCTAAATAAATTATTACTCCGATGCATATCCCTAAAATCAAATTGATAAAAAGAGGAAAGACCGGATTATTGCCTATAAGATAAACTAAAAGGGACATAACTGCTGAAGCAAGGGATATTCTTAGCAAAGACTTGAAGGGGAATTTCCAGAGGAATAAGTGCCGGGAAATAATTATAACTGTAAACAGTAAAAATATGTAAGAGGCAAAAGTAGTAATGGCTGCTGCTATATAACCGTATTTTGGGA
>CAYOMI010000169.1:0-3868 GCA_964405005.1 uncultured Planctomycetales bacterium
CCTTGGAAGATATAAACTATAAAGGTATATGGCTGGTGAACTGGGAACTGCCCTCTGTCGGCAGGTTACAGCTTTACACAATAGAACAATTAAAACGCAGATATATTTTATTAGAAGAAGAGGTATTTTATGATGTCAGTCTGCATCATTTTAGAATGAAAAATTAATTAAAGCCAGTTACCTTTATGCGTATAAAAATCAGATTAGTATTAATTGCGATTGTATTATTCGCAGCATTCTTAAGGCTTCAACATCTAGGAAAAGAAAGTCTTACCATGGATGAAGTATGGACGGCAAGGGCGTTTTTGTTCTCCAATCTTTATGTTATAGAGGAACCCAAAAGTATATTACCCCATATCGTAAGGTTTTGGTTCTCCCAGGGCCATTTTCCCACCTACTTTTTGATGATGGATTACTGGATAAAGGTATTTGGGTCAGGTGAATTTGCCCTGCGCTTTCCTTCGGCCATATTCGGTATTCTTTCTGTCTACCTGGTTTTTCTTTTGGGTAAAAGGCTTTTTGATGAACGAACTGGTCTTCTAGCCGGTTATCTCTTTGCTACCAGCCTAATCAATATCTATTATGCGCAGTGTGCCAGGCCTTACAGTATGGCCTTATTTTTTGTGTTGCTTTCATTCCTTTTCTTCCTGGAAGCCCTGGAACGTAATAGCCCCCTCGCCTGGCTTAGCTACAGCGTCTTTACCTTGATCGCCTTGCTCACCAGTGCCTCTGTGTTACCTGTGCTCATATGTCAAATCATCTTTCTGTTATTTTCCTGGAAAAAATACCGGGGGTATATTAAAATTAAAATGATAACAGCTGCTTACGCGCTTATTCTACTTATGTATCTGCCACTTCTGTCGCGATTAGTATTACCTAACCTCAAGCATTATAAACAGGTTCCCTTATCCTTCCTTTCTTCTCCTTCTCTAAGTCAGATTATAGATATCTTTAATCTCTTTGGAGGCAAGGTATTTATTGATGAGATGTCTCCTAGCCTCAACCTTATCAACAAGGTTTCTATTTTTGCCGTATTTTTCACAATAGCGCTGCTATTATTGTTTTCCTGGGGGGTCCTTTGCGGTTTTAAAAAGAACTGCTTAAGCCGCAATGCGCAAGATGAAACAGATAAAACCAGAGGCTCAACCTTATTGTTGTCAATGTGGTTAGTTGTACCTATTATTTTGCCCTTTGTATTTTCGTGTTTTTCTATTTCTATTTTTGGCCCAGTCAGGTTCGTCCTGTATGCCTCCTGCGCCTATTATCTATTGAGTGCAAGGGGGCTGATAACTCTTAATAAAAAAGTAGGTCCTCTGTTAATTACTGCTGTATTCTTAGTAAATGCACTATCTCTGCACCATTATTACCAAACGGAAAAAAGAACGAATTGGAGAAAAATAAGTAATTACCTCAAGGAAAATATTAAACAGGATGAAAAGACAGCCTTTAGGATAAATAACTCTATGCCTATTACGTTCGTAGAACATATGATGTTATCATACTATTCAGCCCCTTCTCTTGTAGGGGTTAGGGATGATCTAGGTATGGATGAGCTTTCCCGAGAGGAGGGGTATATTTACAAGAGGCTGCTCGGATCGATGAAATGGGAGCACTATAATTTAGGGGCATTACGCTCACCCGGGATATGGTTCATAGCCTGGAATCCTCAAGGCGCGGATTACCGCTTAATAAATAACCTGCTTATTAGGTATACGTTAACGGAAGAAATAAAGCTTTATGACGTAGTTTTGTATCATTTCAGGGTTAAAATGCATTAATATAAAGTCAATATGAGCCCTATATCAAAATCAATATTCTCTAAGGGGAACGCGTATAAAATAGCCCTATTTTTTGTTTTTTTGGCAGGAGCCCTATTAAGAATCTATCGTTTAGGCGCCGATTCTTTATTTGTAGATGAGGCTATGGTTGCCTGGAGATCCTCTGCCCCTGTTGCGGGGGTAGTGAGGTTTTGGTTTTCAGGGGGCCATTTCCCCACCTACTTTTTGATGATGGATTACTGGATAAAGGTGTTTGGCTCAGGTGAGTTTGCCCTGCGCTTGCCTTCGGCCATATTCGGTATTTTCTCCGTCTATCTGATATTTCTTTTGGGCAGGAAGATTTTTGACGAACGAACCGGTCTCCTGGCCGGGTATCTTTTTGCTACCAGCCTGATCAACATCTATTACGCGCAGTGTGCCAGGCCTTACAGTATGGCCTTATTTTTTGTGCTGCTTTCATTCCTCTTCTTCCTGGAAGCCTTGGAACACGATAGCCCCCTTGCCTGGTTTAGCTACAGCGCCTTTACCTTGATCGCCTTACTCACCAGCGCCTCTGTACTACCCATACTCATATGCCAGATCCTTTTTTTGCTATTTTCCTGGAAAAAATACCGGGGGCGCTTGAGCCTGAGAAAAGTTATTCTAATTTTTTCAGTCAATATTATTTTATATCTGCCGTTTTTGTTAGCGCTAGTTTTATCGACGCTACAGAGAAATGCATTCCCAAGGCTATTTTGGTTCCCAGGCCCTTCTTTAGAGACAATCATAAGGTGTTTTAATTTCTTTGGAAGCCAGATGCACACAGAAAATATTTCTGCGGCATACAATCCTGCGCGGGAGGCGGCATTTCTGATTCCTACGGCCATATTCGGGATATCCTTATTCCTGTTATATTTATACGGGACATTCCAGTTGCTTAGGCCCAGAAGAGAATTAAGCAATAAGCGGGAATTGCTAGTGAAAGGTTTGTTTTTTTCCCTATGGTTATGGGTTCCGGTTATTTCTTTGTTTATTTTTTCTGTTTTATTCAGACCTGTGTTAGGCCCGATAAGGTATATCTTGTACGTGTCACCTGCTTATTATTTGTTGATTAGCAAGGGAGTAATGGATATTAAAAAGAAAGCAAGGTCTATCATGATTATTTTGCTGGTGCTAGCCAGCCTATTGTTTATATATGAGTATTATCGCGCAGAGAAAAGACCGGATTGGAGGGGGGTCTGTGGCATCATTAAAAATAGTATTCGCGCCGATGAAAATTCAGCCTTTTTAATAAATGATTCCAGGCCGATTTCTTTCTCCGAGCATATTATGCTTTTGTACTATAAAGTTCCTTCGGTGATTGGAATAAAGAGCCTTGCCCTGAGTGGACGTATGCCAGAAGAGGAGAGGAAAGTTTACGATAAAGAAGTAGAAAGGGTAGGAGGAGTATCGGCTGGAGACTTGACTTCAAAGGGGATATGGCTGGTGACCCAGTTTTTCGGCGAACCAGAAGTATTAAAAAGACTGGGAGATAGGTATTCTTTGGTAGGAAAGTGGGAATTCCAGGATGTTATTTTGTATCATTTCAGGGTTGCTAACCACAGGTAGAGACACATGCAAAGGAAAATCAGGCTAATACTATTATTTATTATACTGCTGGGGGCTTCTTTAAGAATTTTCCAATTAGGTAAAGAGGGCCTTACGCTGGATGAAGTATTGACGGCAGAAAAGTCCGCTTCTGCCTTGCCTGATTTAATAAGGTATTGGTCTTCACAAGACCACCTTCCTGTCTACTTCATTTTTCTGCATTACTGGATGCAATTGGTTGGCAAAAGCGAGATCGCGTTGCGTTTTCCTTCGATGGCATGTGGGATCGCTGCAATTTATTACATGTTTCTTTTAGGTAAAAGGCTTTTTGATGAGGAAACAGGGCTTTTGGCCTCGTGCCTCTTTGCCCTGAGTTTAATAAATATATTCCATTCTCAGTGGGCAAGGCCATATAGCGCGACTGTGTTTTTTACATTACTTTCGTTCCTCTGTCTCTTAGAGGCCCTGGAAAAAACAAACTTATCGGCTTGGCTTAGGTACGTATTCTTTACTTTGCTTACACT
>CAYOMI010000170.1:0-3758 GCA_964405005.1 uncultured Planctomycetales bacterium
CTCTATAACGTTATTCCCCTTTCCCGCATGGGCAATACCCTTACCGTGGCCATCTCTGACCCTTTAAACATCTTTGCGCTCGATGACCTTAAGACGCTTACGGGCTTAAGTATCGATACAGTCCTTAGTTCAGAAGAGGAAATCTTAAAAGCTATAGACACACAGTATCATTTGGAATTTAAGGATATGCAAGAGATTTTAAAAGGGACAGTATCAGGGGTGTCGGTAAAAGAAGACCTAGAATTACTAAAACAGGAGGAAATCGAGCTAACCAGTGCGCTTCAGGAAAGCGAAAAACCACCTATTGTTAAGTTAGTTGAACTTATGTTAACCCAGGCTCTAAAGAAGAGGGCTTCTGATATACACATTGAACCTGAATACGAGTGTCTACGTATCAGATACCGCGTGGATGGATTATTATATGATATGTTCAGAGTTCCCAAGATAAACCAAAATGCTGTCCTGGCCCGCCTTAAGATTATTTCTAATTTAGATATCACAGAGAGTCGCCTACCTCAGGACGGTCGATTTAAAGTGAAATTTGAGGGTAAAGAGGTGGATTTCCGCGTTTCAGCCTTACCTACAACCTTTGGCCAGAAATTTGTTCTGCGCGCCTTGGATAAATCTAATCTTTCAATTGGCCTGGATAAATTGGGTTTTTCTGAACAACCTTTGAGGATATTTAAAGAAGCCGTTACTAAACCCTTTGGCATGATTTTGGTTACTGGTCCCACGGGTTCAGGCAAATCTACAACTTTATATTCGATATTGAATCAGTTAAATACTTCTGAAAGAAATATTATCACTATTGAAGATCCCGTCGAGTATCAGATAGAGGGTATTACCCAGATTCAGGTAAAGCCGGAGATAGGTCTTGATTTTGCCTCGGGACTACGTTCTCTTTTAAGACAAAGCCCGGATGTAATCATGATTGGTGAAATAAGAGATTCAGAGACTGCTGATATTGCCATAAAGGCCTCTTTAACCGGTCAACTGGTACTGTCTACTCTGCATACCAATGATGCAATATCAAGTATTACGCGTTTAATCGATATGGGTGTAGAACCGTTTTTGGTTGCCTCAAGTCTAGTAATGCTGTGTGCACAAAGGCTGTGTCGTAAAATTTGTCTTAAATGTAGAAAACCCATGGATGTCCCGGCGGATTTCTTAGAGAAGATAGGTTTTGATAAAGGAAAAACGACCTTCTATACGGCAGAAGGTTGTGGGTATTGCAATAATACGGGTTTTTTTGGTAGAGTAGCGATTCTGGAAACAGTAATGATAAATGATGATATACGTGAGATGATTATGAAAAAGAGGTCAGTGGATGAAATAAGACAATATGCGCAAGAACACGGCATGCAAATCCTAAGAGACGATGCCTTCCTTAAGGTAAAAGAAGAATTGACTACTTTGGATGAAGCTATTAGAATAACTACAGAGGAGTAGATAAGGCTTGGATAAGGAGGATTAACGTATGAGTGATGGCAATAGAATTTTATTAATCTGCGATGATGATTTAATTACAAAATTTCTTAGAGAGAAATTGATTATTGATGGAGGCTATAATGTTTCTTTTGAATCCGGGGGTAAGGCAGGGATAGAGGCCTTGAGTCAAAATAACTATGATGTCGTGATTGCTAAATTTAATATTCCAGATTTAAGCGGCAGGCAGCTCATAGAAGGTTTAAAGAAACTCGACCCTGATTGCATTATTATATGTCTCATTGAGCAGAGTGAACCGGAATTATTAAATGATATCGCCAGATTAGGGATTTATGCTTTTATAAATAGACCCTTTAATATGGAAAAAATTTTCTTCCTGATTAGAAAAGGTATAGAATTACACCTTGTTATGACTACGAATCGAAAGTTAATGCAGAGCCTTCATGAGCAAAATACTTCCTTACAAAAACAAAATACCCTTTTAGCCAAAAGAATAGAGGAGTCCACTAAAAATTTAAGCCGGCTTTATGAAGATTTACGCTCAACTTATATGCGTACCATTAAAGTTCTGGCTCAGGCTATTGATGCCAGAGACCATTATACCCATAGTCATTCTGAGAATGTAGCCAAATTTGCTGTAGCAATAGCCACTGAGTTAGGGCTTTCGGTTAAGGATATTGAGCTAATCAGAGAAGCCTGTGAACTACATGATCTGGGAAAAATCGGGGTCGAAGACAGCATTTTAGGTAAACCCGGTAGTTTAAGTGAGCAGGAATGGGAACAGATAAAACGTCATCCTTCAATCGGAGCCCAGATTTTGGAACCATTGACATTTTTGGATGGGGTGATAGACCTGGTCAGACAACATCACGAGCATTATGATGGTTCAGGTTATCCTGAAGGAAGAAAAGGAGAGGATATACTTTTAGGCGCGCGTATTATTAATGTCGCGGATGCCTACGAAGCTATGATGTCCGCACGTTCTTACAGAAAGACCCCGCTTTCCAAAGAAGAGGCGATTGCCGAAATAAAAGAGAATAGTGGTAAGCAGTTTGATCCCAAAGTTGTAGAGGCATTTTTGAGGGTTGCAGGTAAATTAACATGAGTACTTATCAATATGCCGCTAAAGACAAAAATGGCCATACCGTTATTGGTGTGCTAGCTGCAAATTCAGTATCTGAAGTAGCCGAGGTTCTGCATACCAAAGGTCTGGTGGTTGTTTCTATTGAACAGGCAAGAAAAAAGACTACAAGACACAAAGATACCAAGGTCAAAGCCGATGATTTAGTAATTTTTTCTCGTCAACTAGCAACCATGATCGATTCGGGGATTTCATTGGTTCAATCATTAGGCATATTGGCAGAACAGATTGAGAATAAAAATCTTAAAAGTGTAGTTACAACTGTACGTCAGGATATCGAAGGAGGAATGAATTTCTGCGATGCGCTTGCTAAGCACCCCAATGTTTTTTCCGAACTTTTTATAAACATGACCAAAGCCGGGGAAGCCTCGGGTATGCTTGATGAGGTTTTAGATAGACTCGCCACCTATTTAGAAAAATCAGCGGCACTTGCCAGAAAAATCGGTTCCAGTTTAGTGTACCCGGCAGTTGTGGTGGGTATGTCTATAATTATTACTGCGGTGTTACTGCTTAAAGTCGTTCCAACTTTTAAAGGCATATTTGAGATGCTGGGTGGACAATTGCCTCTTGCTACACGCATCCTTATTGGATTTAGCGACTTATTAAGCAGACATTTCTTGATACTAGTGATTCTAATGGTATTTTTGGGTTTTATTTTTAGAAAATATATTAGTACACAAAAAGGACGCTATAACTTTGACCTTCAGAAATTACATATGCCTGTTTTGGGTCAACTTTTCCGTAAGGTTGCAATAGCTAAATTCTCACGTACATTTTCTACCTTGGTAAAAAGCGGAGTCGCAATACTTAATGCCTTAGATATTGTGGCAAAAACCTCGGGTAATAAAGTAGTAGAACAAGCGGTAGCCGACTCGCGCGTTGCCGTGCGTAACGGAGAGCCGATTGCCAAGCCCTTATCAAAAAGCACTGTTTTTCCTCCTATGGTTTGCCGTATGATTGCTGTAGGAGAACAAACAGGGCAATTGGAAAAGATGCTTTCTAAGATTGCTGACTTTTATGATGAACAGGTAGATGCAACAGTAGCGGCACTTACGAGTATGATTGAACCATTGGTTATCGGTTTCTTAGGTATTGTCATCGGTAGCATTGTTATATCCTTATTTATGCCAATATTTAAGATCACAGAATTAATTGCTCAATAGATTAAGAG
>CAYOMI010000171.1:0-3753 GCA_964405005.1 uncultured Planctomycetales bacterium
TGCCAAACAGCTTTATCCAGTAGTGCATCATCAGAAAATAGGTGGGAAAGTGACCTACGGAAAACCAGTAGGCGGTTAGCTCAGGGAGCGCTGTTACCGAATTCTGGGCAGTTAAGGCTTCATCTGGTATGATGCTCTCTTGACCGAGTTTATTGATTCTTAAGAATATCCCGAAAATTATAACCAGAAATAAAGCTATCTTAATTCTTCTATTTTCGGAGTTCATCTGTGAATATAGCGAAGTCTTGCCTGTTATCTATCTTAACCCAATATATTTGCTATACCATACCTGGAATACTATAATCGACCAAATAGCCCTGCGATTATCTTTTTTGGAATGTAAATGTTCTGAAATAATATTTTCAATATACCGATATTCAAAGATCCCCTGGCGCCTTATGATATCCTCGGTTAACAAGTCTGAAAATTCATCCAACAAGCCTTTTTTCAACAGTCTTCCGATAGCAATGTTAAACCCCTGCTTTCTCCTGCGCAGTATCTGAGAAGGAAGCTTACCGAGAAATGTTTTCTTTAAAATATATTTACTGGTAAACAGGCGTAATTTAAGTTTTTCCGGGAGACGATCGACAAACTCTACTAATTCCAGATCCAGATAGGGCACCCTGACCTCCAAAGAATTAGCCATGCTCGCACGATCGGTTTTAACCAGTATATCGCCCCCTAAATAGAATCTTCTGTCTACGAGTAAATACTTGCTCAGCTTACCGTGGATATTGTGGCTTTTTACGTAATCCTTAACTACCATAAATAAATCTTCTTTACTTTGCGAGCACCGGATTTCTTTCTTGAGTAAATTGTTGATCTCCCCCGGGACCAAAGGGCCAAACCAAATTATGTTTCTTTCTATATCTTCGTAATCTACGCCTTTAATAAATACCCCAAGGATAAAATCCATCTTATTATTAGAATTTTGCACAGGGATGCGCCCAACTGCTCGTTGGAATACCCCCTCCCTGATACAGCGAGGCACCCTTCTATAGATATCCGCTACAGGTTGCGCTAAATAAGTAGGATATCCGGCGAAAAGTTCGTCCCCTCCGTCTCCGCTTAAGCAAACCTTCACATGCTCCTTAGCGAAAGACGATAATAAATACGTGGGGATAAAAGAGGAGTCGGCAAGCGGCTCATCCAGCTTACTGACGATCGCGCGGGCATTTCTGATTATGTCTTCCGAAGAAATCTTTCTTTCAAGATAATTCAAATTAATGCTTTTTGTCAAAAGCCGGGCATAACCCGACTCGTCATACTCCCGGTCATCGAAAGATATGCTAAATGCCATAATCTTTTCTTTGCTCTCTCTGGCTGCCAGATAAGCAATAATGCTTGAGTCTAAGCCTCCGCTTAAAAATATTCCCAGCGGCACATCACTCATCAAATGCGACTGCACTGCATTTTCAAGCAGGCTAAACAGCCTGTCCGTGATTGCCTTTTCGCCATCTCCTGAAATTTGCCGCTGTGTCGGAATCCAGTATGTTTTTAAGCTGGACTTGCCTTCAGAAAAACACAGGTAGGTTGCGGGAGGAATTTTTTTTATACCTTCAAATATGCTCATGGGGTCAGGGACATAGCCATAGAGAAAATAATAACGCAATGAAATAAAATCAAGCCCCTTGTTTACCGACGGGTGGTTCAGTACTGATTTTATTTCTGACGCAAAAACTAACCCCCCTCTCTCTTCTTTGTAATAAAGCGGTTTTATCCCCAGCCTGTCCCTAACCAAAAATAGCTTCTTATCCCTGCTATCCCAGAGCGCAAACGAAAACATGCCGCTGATCCTGCGCAAACACCCTATGCCTTCATCCTCGTATAAATGGACTAAAACCTCTGCGTCTGTCCTGCTTTTAAATTCGTGCCCTTTCCGCCTTAACTCTTCTGTCAGGGATTTATAATTATAGATCTCTCCGTTGCACAAAACAAAAATTGTCCCGTCCTCATTTGAAAGAGGCTGAGCTCCGGTCTCCAAATCAATGATGGCCAGCCTGTTATGCCCGAGGCCGATGTTGTCTTTGATGTAATATCCGTCCCCGTCAGGCCCTCTATGCTTGATAGCTGCTCCCATATCCAGGAGAATCTCTTCTTTAATATTCTCTCCTTGATCAAAATTGATACAGCCAAATATGCCGCACATTTATTTTTTATATCCTCTTGATTAACATATCAAATACTAGGTATAAAAAACTAACCGTGATCTGAGCAATCTTAGAAAATAGGCTGTAATTGGATTGCCCGTAAAGCCTGCTTGCCTGCACAATGGGTAGCTCTGTTACCTTATACCCTTCTCTAATCAAAATAATCGGGATATATCTATGATACCCATTTCTTATAAGTTTTATTTTCTTAATACATTCTTTCTTGTACGCCCGATACGTGCAAGCTATATCATGCAATTCGGTACGAAAGAGTACCTTTTGAATAAAATTTCCTATCTTCGAAAGTATTATTTTATTTAGCTTGTCTTTTCTGTTTATCCTGTATCCACACACGGCATCAAATCCCTGCTGAAGTTTTTTAATAAAGCCTGGTATGTGTGCCGGGTCATCCTGCAAGTCTCCATCCATAGAAATCACGATCTTTCCCTGCGCCTCCTTAAAACCAGTTGCCAGGGCCACGGTTTGACCGAGATGTTTTTCTAGGTTGATTATCCTGGCAACCTTTTTATCCAACGCCTCTTCCAAATATTCCATCCCCCGCGGGGCAGAACCATCATTGATAAAAATTATCTCGTATGGCTGTTTGAGAGGGTCCATCGTATTGCGAATGGCGTTATAGAGAATCGGGATTGAATTGAACTCGTTATAAACCGGTATAACGATTGAGTACTCCATGATATTCATTTTTATCGGTTTTGGGGGGAGAGCAAGATTTTATCAGAAGTAGTATATCATACAAGCAACTTTGGTGGAAGACAAAAGTTACCAAGGAGTTATGTCTTTTTATACTTAGCTTGAAAGTTGTTATATTTTGATATAAAATCAGGGGTAGGTTAAAACTAGCCTGATTACCTAATACGCATTCCAGAAATGAACATTCTTTT
This sequence comes from uncultured Planctomycetales bacterium, assembly GCA_964405005.1. GTDB lineage: Bacteria > Omnitrophota > Gorgyraeia > Gygaellales > Profunditerraquicolaceae > CAYOMI01. The sequence continues at coordinate 3,056 of CAYOMI010000171.1, forward strand.
GATAAATCCTCCAGGGCAACTAAAGAATTTATTAGGCGCGGGGGAGATATTTGTCCCAAAATACGAACCACTAGGGCTATTATATATAGCAGCCGTTATAAAAAAAAGCGGCTATGCTGTAACAGTAATAGATTCTTATGCGGAAGGACTCAGCCTTGAAGATTTAAAAACGCGCATATTAAATCAAGGTCCGGATATCGTAGGGATCTCAACCTTAACTTGCAACGGAGCAATAAGCTACAAACTCGGCCAATGGTTGAAACGTACGCTCCCAAACATGCTTGTCGTTCTGGGCAACATACATGCTCAGGTGTACGCAAAACAGTACCTAGAGAATGGCTGCTGCGATATCGTGGTACACGGGGAAGGAGAATACACCTTCTTGGAAATAATAAAATCTTACGAAAAAAAACTGAGACTGGGCGATATACCAGCAATATCGTTCCTTGACGCAAACGGTACATACTGTAAAACCCCGGGAAGCGCAATAATCACTGACTTGGAAAAACTACCGTTTCCATCCCGGGATCTTGTCAACCCTAATCTTTACAATTTAACTGAGATTAGTAACCAATTATACATAGGAGGAAGGAACACGGTAGCAAAAACAATGTCGACATCAAGGGGATGCCCTTACCGCTGTACATTCTGCGTGGTCCATGCTAATAATAGACAGAGATTTAACAGCGCAATCAGGG
>CAYOMI010000172.1:0-3751 GCA_964405005.1 uncultured Planctomycetales bacterium
TATTCTAACTGGGTCATTTTAGTTTAGCATACTTGAAAGTTTTTTAGTCTCAATAGCTACATTTTTGGCTTTGCAGATAGCGCTACAGATAGCAACTCTCTTAACCCCATTTAGCGATAACTGTCTTATATTCTCTTTATTTATTCCACCGACAGCAAAAAAAGGGATCTTTATATCCTGCTTTATTTTTTTTAATAAATCTACACTTATAGTATTCCTATTTTGAGGTTTTGTGGAAGTTACAAAGACCGGCCCTATACCAATATAATCAGCGCCCATTTTTTGTGCGTCAATTGCTTGCTTTAAATTATGGCAAGTTACACCAATAATCTTGTTTTTGCCTAATATCCTTCTGGCGCTCTCAGCAGAAGAATCAAGCTGTCCCAGATGCACGCCATCACAATTGGCGATTTTAGCAATATCCAAGTAGTCATTAATAATAAATATGAGGCGGTATTTTGATAGAAGTTTACGTAAGGCAAGAGCGGTTTTTAAAATAGATGTTTTTGGGGTATGCTTGTCTCTAAGTTGTATTATATCTGCGCCACTATTTTTTATTTTATCTGCAATCTCTAATAAAGACCTACGGCCACAGATATCTTTATCTATAATGACATGAAGCCGAGATTCTTTGAGCAGCTCTTTTTTCGATTTCATAGATGCGATATCTTATCTTTTTGAATTCAATGGCTATATTTCTGTTAATGAGTTTGCTAAATTCTTCTAGGACCCTTATTGATTCTTTGACGCGTTGGATATTAGCAAAAAATATATCCTGACAATTTTTTCTTTTTAGTTCATATAAAGAAATGGTTTTACCCATATCTTTTATGCTGTTTCTCTCTTTAAGCAAATTTAGTTTTAAGTGTAGCGACACAAATAATCCGTCAATTTTATGCCTTACCCTTTTAAATTCTAGACTCAAGGCCCGGTTATTTAAAGCAAACCTTGTGATCTCTTCGCAAACTCTTAAACCTTCCTTTGTACGGTTTAAGTTAGCGTCAATAATCCTTTTTATATAATTCTGATTAGAGTATTTTGGCAATCTTTTTTATTAAGTTAGTTGTAGAGCGACCCCTTATTAAGTTTATGGTACAAATCTTACCACCATAACTTAAGACAAAGTTGCTGCCTACTATGTCTTTCTTTTTCCAGTCTGCTCCTTTAACCAATACATCTGGTCTTAGTAATTTTATGATTTTCAAGGGTGTATTTTCTTTGAAGAGAACCACATAATCTACGCTTTCCAGAGCAGCAATTATTCTCAACCTATCCCTTTGATTAACAATTGGTCTGGCGGCCCCTTTTATCCTTTTTATTGAAGAATCAGAATTTACACCTACCACCAAAATATCACCTTTCTTTTTAGCATCTTCAAGATATTTTATGTGTCCATAATGTAATATATCAAAGCATCCATTAGTAAATACAATTTTTTTCCCGCGATATTTTAAGCGGTTAATTATATTTTTTAATTCTTTTAAATTCTTTATTTTTGGTCTTGACATAAAGTCTGCTCTACGAGTTCACATACTATATGCCCTACAGTGATGTGTGCTTCTTGAATTCTGGCAGTAACCGATGAGGGTGCTATAAAGGAAAGATCAGCTATTTTTGCTATTTCTCCTCCGTCACCCCCAGTTAAGGCAATAGTCTTTAGACCATTTTTCTTGGCCTGCTTTAGGCCCAAAACTACATTTTTTGCTTTTCCGCTTGTGGATATCCCCACAGCAACATCGTTCTTCTGGCCTAAGGCCTCAATCTGTTTAGCGAAAATTACCTCATAACCGTAATCGTTAGCAAGTGAAGTCAATATAGAGGTATTTGCGGTAAGGGCTATCGCAGCAAGGGCGGTTCTATCTTTTTTAAATCTACCGATAAGCTCCGCGGCGATATGCTGAGCGTCGCTAGCAGAACCACCATTGCCAAAGAGGATTACCTTACCATTTTTCTTAAGGCATTCTATAACAGTTTCGGTTATTTCTAAAATCTTTCCGATATCTCTACGCAGTATCTCTTCTTTAACTTGGATACTCTCCAGTAATAAATCTTTAATCCTGTCTCTCATTTTTTTATCCTCCCCTTAACCGAAAAATACCTTGGCAATTTCATAGAGTTCCATATCTACAGTTTTTAATTCTTTGACTGCCTCTTCTATCGGGACATCTATAATCTTGACACCTGCTAATGCAACCATTCTGCCAAATTTTTTATTTTTCACCAGTTCCACTGCTTTTACGCCTAGTCTTGTGCCCAAAATTCTATCAAAAGCCGTAGGTGTACCTCCTCTTTGGATATGCCCCAGAACACTTACTCTAGTCTCAAAACCCGTTCTTTTTTCTATTTCGGTTGCCATAATCTCACCAATACCACCCAGCCTTATGTGACCGAATTCATCTAGTTTTTCTTCTTGGGTTACCATTGTTCCTTTTTTAAATTTAGCACCCTCTGCTACTACTACAATACTGAATGTTTTACCACGTTTATGTCTTTTATTTATTAAGTTACATACTTCTTCAATATCGATAGGAATTTCTGGAATCAGTATGATATCTGCTCCTCCAGCAATTCCTGCTTCTACAGCAATCCAACCCGCGTGTCTACCCATCACCTCAACAACTATTATACGATGATGACTTTCAGCAGTGGTATGTAACTTATCAATACATTCCGTTGCTGTATTTAATGCAGTGTCAAAACCAAAGGTATAATCTGTGCAGGAGAGGTCGTTATCTATAGTTTTAGGCACACCCACTATATTTGGAATACCATCCTTTATTAATTTTGCGGCAACTCCCAGGGTATCCTCTCCGCCTACAGTAATAAGTGCATCTAATCCCAATTTTTTATAATTATCCTTTAATTTCTGCAAGTCACCTTCTTTTTTGTAGGGGTTAGTTCGACTTGTCCCCAAGATGGTTCCACCTTTAGGCAGGATTCCTGAGACAAGATTAAGGTCCAGTTTTTCTGTATCGTTTTCAATTAACCCCTTCCAACCATTTTTAATCCCAATAATCTCATACCCTTCATTAATACCCTTTCTTACTACTGCCCTGATAACAGGATTTAATCCCGGACAATCACCGCCACCTGTCAGTATTCCTATCCTTGCCATAATTTATTATCCCTCCTTTATATCCTTCCATAACCACTAAAAGGTATAGTAGGTTCTTGTTTTTCTGTTTCTTTTCTTCTTTTATCTTTTTCCTCACTAGAAATTATCTTCAGTACATGAATTTTAATAATGATTTGCTCTTCTATACCTAGTACCTCCTGGATTTTAGAACGGGTTATCTCCTGTAAACGGTTGGTTAAATCTGGAATGTTAGCTTCCGATTTTAAGATGACCTTAAGATCAACAATAATACCTTTTTTAGTGGCATTTACATCCGGTCTTAATTCTTTTATCTCTGGTATAATACCTGCAAGTCTCTTTATTAAATCCTCAACTGCTGAGAGGGCAATAGTTACTTCTCCAGAAGAGGTAGGAAAAGCGATTGTTTTTTCCTGCTGAAACCGACCTAAAATTAGTTGAGCGAAAGAGAAACTAATAAATATGAGTAAAAAGCCTGAAAGGCCAATAATAATTCTGTAGTTCATACTCGTCTGAAGGTAGATAAGCAGATCATTTATATACTTTATACATTGAGGTTGTAATGTATCAAAAGAAAAGACTACGGCAAAAGTAATCATTGCTATTCCAATTAGAACAAGAACTGCCGTATAAAATAATATTCCTAGAATTCTCATC
>CAYOMI010000173.1:0-3732 GCA_964405005.1 uncultured Planctomycetales bacterium
TTTTAGAAACCACACCTATAACCTTATCTACTACTTTGCCATTTTTAAAAATCGCCAATGTAGGTATGCTCATAATTCCGTAATTGGATGCGGTCTTTGAGGCTTCATCTACATTGAGTTTACAGACCTTTAGTCTTCCTTTATATTCCTTGGCTATTGTCTCAACTGTTGGCGCAATCATACCGCAGGGCATACACCACTCGGCCCAAAAGTCTACCAAGCAAGGCAACTCTGATTCTAACACCTCTTTCTTAAAATTTTCATCATTCACTTTGACTTCCATTCCTCATTCTCCTTTCTAAAAATCTACTTGTTTTGACTCTTTCACAAACAAAAGAGGAAAAACAATATCGCTGAAGCAACAAGGCAACCATACGGCTAGAAATAAAAATACGAAAATTACAAGATAGGAAAACAAATTTAAAGATCCCCCTACCGCCATTATGATATGAAACAAAGAAGCCCAGGTACTTAATAATACGTGCCCAGCGTGAGGGAATTTTGTCCTTGGCCAGAAATAAGCGATAATTATCCCTATAATCGCCAATGGATTTACCAGCCACCATTTCTCAATAAATCCTAAATGAACCCCTTTATTAGGCATCTTTAGCATTGCTTCACCTATGTAGGGAATAATCGAATCGCTGATTGTAGCGGGCCCTATTGTGCCTATATAACCGATAAAGAGCAATTTCCAAAAATTACATTTACCTTTTATGCATTTAACGCTAATGTTACCGCATTCATGAAGTCTGTACATCGCCGCCGTAACCAAAGCACTTAAAAACACATGCAAAGGATGGAGAATGTAAAAAATATTATACGAAATCCGATAAGGCAATTTTAAAGAAAACGCCATGATAATTATGCCGGTAACTGTGCCAAAAAACGTAAAAGGAGCATGGGCTTTTAGTTCTTTTAAAATATGTTTAACCATCCTATTAAACCTCGATTGTCTGCTTTGCCTTTATAGGTATAAACTTTTCTCTATATTGGTTCTTAAAAACCTCTTCTGCCAGTTTTCCGGTGCAATGGGTAGGACCAACTTTTTTGATGCCGATTTTTTTAAATTCATTAACGATAAATTCGATATCTTCTCTTTTTTTGTCTAAAAGATGGAAGCCTCCCAAGGCACAGAAAATTTCCTTATCAGGAAAATTTTTCTTTACCTCTTTTAAAATTGTTAAAATCCCTGGATGGGCACAGCCAGTTATGACAATTAAACCGTTTTCGGAATTTACTACCAATGCCTGTTCAGAAATACTAATATTTCTAAACTTTCCTTCTATTTCTCCAGTAGAATATATATTATCCTTGATTCCTAAAAGACCTCTTACCTCAACTACATTCACGCCAAAAGACCTAATCCTCTCTTTTATTTTTATATCAAAATTCGGACAAATATAAACATTTACATCTTTATATCTATTTATAACATACCAAAGGCCAGAAATATGATCCCAATGGTCGTGAGAAATAACGATATCTTTTATCTTTGATAGGTCAATATTCATTCTCTCGGCATTGCGTAAGAAAACATAAGGGTCGCCGAATGTATCAAATAATAAATCTTGGCCTATAAGATATGAAATGCCCCATCTACGGATAAGCATTTCCCATTTATTTGAGCCAACCGCAATAATTTTTATCTGCATAGTTATCTCCTGCAAACTCCACCGTCCGAACAGGACGGGGTATCGCATCTTTCTGTCCTGCCACAGCAGGTTTTCCCTCCTTGCGAGCCGATTATATGTCCACCCGTAGAAATAAAACTCTGCGAGAAAATCTTCTCTAATTTTTTGCTCCCGCATGAACCGCACTTAATCTCTACCTTTTCCTGACCAACACCTATAAGAAATTCGCTAATCTTGTCGCAGTCTTTGCATTTATATTCATAAATTGGCATGTTGTCCAACTCTCCTTCTCGCATGCAGCCTTAATTTAAATTTTTCTAAAAGGTTTAAATAGTCTATGATTAATTTTCCGCTCAAATGGTCTATCTCATGCTGAAGTACCCTTGCTAAAATTCCTTTCGTTTTTATTTCGATAAGCCGGTTATTTTCGTTTAATCCGGTTACCATAATTTCATACGGCCTTTCTATATTAACCGCTACTCCGGGAATGCTTAAGCACCCTTCCTCTAATTTGTCCAGTCCTGCTGTCTTTAAAATCTTGGGATTAGCTAATTTAATCGCTCCTTCTCCGATATCTGCAACGATTAAATTTTTTGCAATTCCAACTTGTGGAGCAGCCAAACCAATTCCTGCAAAATGCCGCATAGTAAAAAGCATCTCTTCAAAAATCCTTGCTTCTTTATCGGTAACCTCTAGTATATCTATACATTTCTTTCTTAAAATGTTATCCGGATATTTTTTTATTTCTAAGGGTTCCATTTTTCTTTCTTTAAATTGTAAAATAAAACTATATCCCCCATCTTACAACCGGTTTCCTCTGCCACCACCGGACACTTCACCATAAATAAAAAGAAAATAGGTCTTTTTTCCTGCGATAAAGACTCGAAATTGCCCTGGCCTTTGCTGATTACTAAATCAGCGCTCTTGTAAATTCTTTTAAACTCTTTTGAGCATAAAGCAAGTATCGTACCTGGAGCTTCGGCACCATTAGAAATCACCTCTGCCGTCTTATTTATTCCACAGGTTTTTGCGTCTTCCCACAAGGCGTCGTTTATAATAGGTTTTGCCTTAACAGCGTAATAGATATTCTTATCGGGATACTCTTTTTTTATTTCTTCGATTAAAACCCGGTCGAATACAACCTCTCCGGCATTATCAGCCAGATATAGAATATTTCTTGCTCCTTTTAATGTCCGCCTAAATTCCGAATAATGAAATATGGATTTTCTATGGACATTTTTATCTTCTTGGGCGAGTATTTTTTTGAGCTCTTCTTTCACATTTAAATTATTCTTAACGCCAAAATCTATGATATTACCGGCAATAGCCAATTCCAACGCTGCTAAAATCCGGTCTTGAGAATGACTAACTTTATTCCTTAATTTACCTAATAGCCTTAAAGCGACACGATTGCTTTTTTGCTTAATTTCTTTATATGGATCTCCGTTAGGGCTTACTCTCTTTAGAAGAGCATATCCAAGCCTGGCTATTTCGGGAGGGCTGGCTTCAAGCGAGATTTTCGGTATTTTCCTGGCAAATTCATCTATAATCCATTTTTGCTGCCTTGGGGATGCCTGAGTAATCCGCGCCCCCTCAAGCGCCTGACGGAAAAAACAAGGAATGCAATCTAAATAAGTCTTCATGCTTTTATTTTATTCTTATCGCCCAGCACAATTACTTTGGGTTTGAATATCTGCACCTGTTCATCGTCAATTAACCCATATGCAATAATACAAACTATATCCCCTACTTCTGCCTGGCGCGCTGCCGGGCCATAGAGCGCAATTATTCCACTATTCTCCTTCTCCTCAATTACATAAGTTTCAAATCGAGCACCGTTATTAAAATTTACAACCTGGACTTTCTCATTTGCCAAAATGTTGCTTTTTAACAAAAGTGCTTTATCAATACCGATACTTCCTTCGTAATAAAGTTCTTTTTCTGTAACGGTAGCGTTATGAATTTTAGACTTCAGAACCTGTCTTAATATTTTCATACATCATAGGCCTAAGATTTAATGCTTGCCTTTTTTTATTAATATGCTCAATCATAAGATGTGCACCTTTTATGGGGTCTGACTCAAAGGCAAATTTACCGC
>CAYOMI010000174.1:0-1074 GCA_964405005.1 uncultured Planctomycetales bacterium
CCACAAATGTATTCTTATGTATCTTTGAACGCTCAAAATGCGTTACACCGTCAAAACCCTCCTCTTCACAAGCCCTAACGCTTCGTTTAATGGTATCGGGGTCAATAATCTGGTCTGAGTCAAGGAAAAGTATGTATTTACCCTTAGCTATATCCACGCCCTTTTTTCTGGCTAAAGCGAGTGAATCTGCATCAATAATTTTATCCGTAAAGCGCTGGGCAATGTCCTTAGTTTTATCTCTACTGTAAGAATCAGTAATAATTATTTCGATATTTTTATAATCCTGATTAACCAAAGCACTCAAGCACTCTTCTAAGGTCCGGGCTGAATTATAAGTAGGGACAATAACAGTAACCAAGGGATTCATTTTCACCTCTTTAGAATCTTGTGAAAAACTGAAATTATAAAGTCTAAATCGCTTTTCTTCAGATACTGGTGGCAGCCGATATAAAAACCGTTTGCTCCGATATATTCTGCGTTAGGTAGTCTATTCTTATATTTTTCTTTTAAAAAATGATAGGCTGGCTGCTGCGTAGGGATGCAGCCAAAAAGCGGCCGGGTTTCCACGCCGTATTTTTCTAGTTCCTTGCGCAAGGTAAAGCAGGAAATAAATTTATTATTCTTTAAAACTATGGGGTAGGCAAGATAACTATAGTCCAGAGAGTAATAAGGTAGTTGCAGTATATCGCTGAAACCGGCTAACCCGTCATTTAAATATCTAACATTGAAACTTCTCTTTTTAAATATCTGGTTTGCCTTCTTAAGCTGGGCGAGAGCCAAGGCTGCCTGAAATTCCGTTATCTTAAAATTAAAACCAATCATATCGTGGTAAAACCGAGGGTCAAAATCTTCGCCTCCTTTATATTTCTCAAGGATTGGACAATGACCGCGGCTGCGCGTACAGATATTACATTCGCACATCCGTCCATGGGCCTTGATTTTTTTTATTAACTTAAAAATTTGTGAATCATTTGTGGTAATGGCCCCCATTTCTCCTGCCTGGATATTATGGGCTATATAAAAAGAAAAAATTCCTAATTCTGAAAGCGAACCAACTCTTTTGCCTTTATAAAT
>CAYOMI010000174.1:1084-3704 GCA_964405005.1 uncultured Planctomycetales bacterium
TAAATGGTGCCGTGCGCCTGAGCAGCATCCTCCATAACCACCATTTTATTCTCTTTAGCGATTGTATTAATCGCATCCATATCCGCAGGGTAACCCATCAAATGTACCGGAAGAATAATTGAAACACCTTTTTCTTCTCGTAGTGCTCTTCGGATATTTTCTGGCGTTATCACAAAAGTTCTTTTATCAATATCAACAAACACTGGTTTAAGCTGGCAGTGGATAATAGCATTGACTGTCGCTACAAAAGTTAGAGGCGCAGTGATAACCTTTGAACCGTCTTTTATTCCGTATTTTTGTTTTAAGGCAGTCAAACCAGCAATTAAAGCAGAGGTGCCGGAATTTACGGCTATGGCATGGTTTGCACCAATATATTTAGCCCAGGCTTTTTCAAACTCAAAGGTCTTTTTTCCTTCGGAAAGCCAGCCTGAATCAATAACCTCCTGGATGGCTCTTTCTTCTTTTCTCCCGAGCTTAAACTCACCCACTTTAATTCTAATCATAGTTATACGTTTTCTCTCCAGTGGTCCAAAATATCTTCTAACGATTTTTTAAGCGGTATTTTCGTATTCCAGCCTGTTTGTTTGCGGAATTTAGAACTATCCCCCACCAAAACCATAATATCAGAAGGCCTGAACCTGCTCCTATCCTGTTTAATCCTTATCTTATGATTAGTAAAACTTAAAAGGATATCTAAAACCTTTTTGACTTTATTTCCTTTGCCTGAACAAATATTGTAAGCTTCTCCTGCTCTTCCCTTTTGCAGGCTTAGCCAATATGCGCGAACCACATCTCTTACATCCGTAAAGTCTCTTACGGGTTGGAGGTTACCTACGCAGATTACGGGTGCCTGTTTTCCTTTTTCGATAAGCGCTATTTGTTTAGCAAAACTTGAGGCCACAAAACATTCATTCATCCGCGGGCCTATATGGTTAAAAGCACGCGTACGCACTATAAACATACTGTAACTCTTATAGTACTGAAAACCTAACATATCCTGGGCTAACTTGCCTACTGCGTAAGGACTTAGCGGCCGAAAAGGATTGCTTTCCTTCACGGGAATTTCATTAGGATACACAAGGCCATATTCCTCAGCGCTACAGGCAATATGAATTTTTGCATCCAAGCGTGAAAACCTTACTGCTTCCAAAATATTTAGTTGTCCCATTATATTTGTATTCAGGGATTTTGCCGGATACACCCAAGAATCCGGAATAAATGCCTGGGCAGCCAGATGAAAAATAAAATCCGGTTTTATTTTATTGATTACTTTTTGCACCGAATTAAAATTGCAGATATCACAGGTAAAAAACTTAATTTTCTTTTTGATATTAACTAAATTTTGCCAGTTACAATAAGGTAAATCTACGCCGAATACTTCCACGCTTTTTTTCTGGGTCAAATATTCTGCTAAATGACTGCCTACAAAACCAGCAATACCGGTGATTAATACTTTCATATTTTATTATTCTCTGTTTTTTAATCTCCCCAGGTCTGCTTCAACCATCATTCTAACTAGTTCACTAAAAGTAACTTGGGGTTTCCAGCCAAGTTTTTTTCTGGCCTTACTATAATCCCCTTTTAACAAATGCACCTCTGAAGGCCGATACAACATCTCATCGATTACCACATATTTTTTCCAATCCAACCCCACATAATAAAAAGCTAATTGCACAAATTCCTTTACCGAGTGGGTCTCGCCTGTTGCGACAACATAATCTTCGGGCTTATTCTGCTGCAACATAAGCCACATTGCTTTGACATAATCTCCGGAAAATCCCCAGTCTCTTTTTGCATCTAAGTTTCCTAAACACAACTCCTTGGCTAAACCTAATTTTATCTGGGCAACGGCGTAGCTTATTTTGCGGGTCACAAACTCAAAGCCCCGGCGCGGAGATTCGTGATTGAAACATATACCGTTACAGGCAAAAATGTTGTAAGCCTCGCGGTAATTCTGGGTCAGGTAGAAGCCTGCTGCTTTAGAAATGCCATAAGGAGAACGGGGATGAAAAGGCGTATTTTCATCCTGGGGAGCGCGTCTTGCTTTACCGAACATCTCACTAGAAGCGGCAAAATAGAATTTACATTTCGGCGCATATTCCTTTATCGCAGAAAGGATAAAATGCGTCCCATTTATGTTGGTATTAATGGTTGAAAATTCATCTTCGAATGAATAACTTACGAAACTTTGGGCAGCCAGATGATAGCATTCATGTGGCTTTACCTGCGCTACAATCTTACATAGGCTTGCATAGCTCTCTAAAGAACCGGGATGTATTTTTATTTTCTTAGTAATATGTTTTATCCTCCAAAGATGGTGTTCGGGATCCTCAAGTGCTACGCGCCTGACTATGCCATGGACCTGGTAGCCTTTCTCCAAAAGTAACTCTGATAAATAAGAACCATCCTGGCCATCGATACCGGTGATTAATGCTCTTTTCATAATCCTCTCCCTTTGCTTAGTAGCCAATTTTTATGCTCGAGATACCACGTTACTGTAAGTCTTAAACCTTCCTTAAAATTTACTTTTGGTCTCCAGTTTAACTCATCAGATATCTTTCTTGAATCCAAAGAGTACCTTAAGTCATGTCCTGGTCTATCTGAGACAAATTCTATTAAG
>CAYOMI010000175.1:0-3701 GCA_964405005.1 uncultured Planctomycetales bacterium
TCCTCTGATATTGGTTTCTATAAAAGGTGTGGCGTCAATAATACTTCTATCTACATGCGTAGAGGCAGCAAAATTCACGAGGATTTGTGGCTTTTCTTTTTTAAAAATCTGTTCTATTTTATTTTTATTGCAGATATCTACTCTATAAAATTTATATTTTCCTTCTACTTCGTCTAATCTTTTTAAATCTCCAGCGTAGCTAAGTTTATCTATAACTATTAGGGATGGTCCCCCTTCTGGGGAACAGCCCCTTGCTACTAGCCTTACAAATTCACTACCGATGAAACCAGCCCCACCCGTGACTAATATTTTAAGTATTCTTTTACGCATTCTTCTAAAACCTCTTTTATATCCCTAATCTTAAAACCGGTTTTTTCTAACTTCTGTGTAGATAAGATTAAATTTGTCCTGACCAAATTGATTTTTTTATAGTCTATGATCTCGTAATCAAAATCCGGGACGTACTTTTTATAAACATCTAAAAGTTTAGGATACCTTAACCCAGATTTATTGGCGAGATTATAAATTCCCCTGGCATTGATATTGATTAAATGCCTTAATGCCTGGAGAAAATCCGGGATATACGTAATTGAATTAGGGATATCAATAACTTTCTTATAGTTAATTAGTTTGGTCAGGATGTTTCTATGATGGGGCCGGTTATCCAGGGGTACGCGGATTCTCAGAATAAGGATGGGATATCTGTCAGAGAGAACGCCTAGTGCCGCATCAGAATAAATCTTTGTCCGACTATAGAAAAGTTCAAAAAAATCCGGCGGCTTATCTTCGCTTATAGGTTTATCCTGAGCGTAATCATAGTGATATATACAACCACTGCTGATATGGATCAATCTGAGATTATTGCGTAGCGCTGCTTCTGCCAAGATAATCGGCAGAAAGGTATTGCTCAAGAGGGTTTTATCTTTATCCACTTCACAGTCATCAACGTTTCTGCCGGTATGGCCTATGGCATTGATAATAATTCCGGGATTAAAAATTTTAATTAAGTTCTCGGCATCCCTTAAGCAATGTATTTTTGTATCGGAAAGTTCACAACCGAACTCTTCTTGCAATCTCAAACCAATGAACCCTCTTCCTAATATAAGGATTTTATTTTTCATCCCTACAGATTCTTTCCAGATATCCGCCGTAATCGGTATTAATGCCTCTGGCCAAATCCTGTAATTGTTTTTTATTTATATAGCCCATTCGGTATGCCACTTCTTCAATACAGCCAATTTTTAAACCCTGTCTCTCCTCTACGGTCCTGATAAACATCGAGGCATCAATCAAGGAATCGTATGTCCCGGTATCCAACCAGGCATAACCGCGACCTAAGAGATTCACCTTAAGTCTGCCCTTCTGCAGATAGGAGTTAATCACATCCGTGATCTCTAGTTCTCCTCTTTTTGAAGGCTCCAGCTTCCTGGCGATGCCCACTGCATCATGATCAAAAAAATAAAGTCCTGTGACTACCCAGTTAGATTTGGGATTTTTCGGCTTTTCTTGGATAGAGATCGGAATTTGCCTCTCGTCAAACTCAATAACCCCATATCTGTAAGGATCAGCCACATAATAAGCAAAAATCGCTGCCCCCGTCTCTAGCGAAGCCGCATCCTTCAATAACTCAGTCATATCATGCCCGTAAAAGACATTATCACCCAAAATCAAAGCCAGGGAATCTCTCCCGAGGAAATCTTCGCCTATGAGCAACGATTCTGCGATTCCCCGCGGCTCTTTTTGCACGGCGTAGGATAACTCTATCCCAAACTCTTCTCCACTACCCAGTAAATCCCTAAACCGCGGCACATCTTTGGGATTAGAGATAACCAATATCTGCCTTATCCCAGCCAACATCAGCACTGAGAGCGGATAATAAATCATCGGTTTATCATAAATAGGAAGCATCTGCTTGCAGACCCCCTTAGTAATAGGGTATAACCTGGTTGCTTTTCCACCGGCTAAAATTATACCTTTCATAGCAGAACCTTTTCTTTCTCGGAGGCAGCAACTGAGACCTCCTGCTTAAGGGATTCTATCTCTTCTCTTAACCGTTCGTATTCCTGTGTTTTCCAAATGAAAAACTGGCGCGTGAGTTCCAATTTAATTTTTATGCCGTGGCTAGTGAGCATATACCTATAGGCAAGTTTATGTTTGGAATTTTTGAAGTTCTTGATCTCAATGATGCCTTTATCTATTAAGGCATTGAGCAGGTAATTTATCTTACCAAGGCTTATTTTTAATTTCTGGGCGAGATCGCGCTGAGTGAGATGAGGATTACGCTCTATCTCTTTAAGCACATGGAGGGTTTTTTCTGACTGGAAGATCTTAGTTTCCTTATCCATCTCTGCGGGCCTGGCGATATCTGTTCAAGGCTTGAACAAACCTATCAGGAAGATATATATTACCATCTTTTATAAGAAAATCAAGTGTTTTTTTTAGGTTAAAATGGATTTTAACAGAAAAGTAACATTCTATAATTTAAAGGGTTATAATAAAAGATTGGCTATTTTAGCCTATTTCTGGAGGATTCTTTCCCTCATGATGTTGGCGGTCATCACGAGATAGGCTATGGCACAGTAGATAAACCTGTTAAAGGGCAAATGTTCAAAAAAGGTGATTACCGGCTTCTTAATTAAGAATAAAAGTAACGGCTCAGGTAGTATACCGTAGTAGTTAATGCCTAAAAGGGGTGCTCTTTTGGCTTGGCCGCGCATCAGCGAAAAGACTATATTCAAGTATGCGCTCCTGCTTTTGAATTTCCAGACCTGATAGGCTGCCTTGGTGTAGCTATTTATAGGCCTGCCCTCTCGGATTATGCCGTCTTTTAAGGCGACCTGATATAATTCGGTTTTAGGAAAGTAGGTCAGACTATGCAAGACTAACCTATAGGGCTTGGGCAGACGGATGAGGAGTCCAATAGTATTAATAATCTCATCGTCACGCTCGTAAGGATTACAGAGAATAACATCGTACTCTACGCATATGCCATACTTATGCAGGATATTTCCTTTTTCCAGGTAAAGCGAGGCATCGGCATTCCTTTTATAAATCTGGCGTTGGATCCTCTCGCTTGCGTTTACCGTGCCGATATTTATTGCCCGGAAACCCACCTCTTTGAGTAGCCTTATCTTTTCATCGCTAATCGCCGCCGGGTGCGACCATATAGAAAACGGGATATCAATCTCTGCCTTATAGGCTTTGGAGAATTCCTCGATCTGAGCCTGACTTTTGCCGGAAAGGAAGTCCGCTTCATTAAACCATATCCCCTTGCAGGAAGAAAAACGCGCCTTGATCTGCTTTAATTCTGCAATTATATTTTCCAGTTTGCGCTGTCGGCAAAAATTCTCTTTTTGATACATATCCAGCATAACATGACCACAGCAATAACTACATCTAAAAGGACATCCACGGCTAGTAAAACTATAAAAGAATCCTCTAAAGTCATCTTCTCTTAGGTTTCTGAGATGATTATTTTGGGCGAGATATTGAGAACTCAAATCATAGTCTAGAGGGGCAAGTGTATTAAGGTCAATTAAGGGACGCAATTGAATTTCTTCCAGATTATCTTCACCATGGGGAAGCATTATGTTTTTAATACCCTTCGGCGCTTGTTTTTTCTCTATCCTGGAAACAAACTCACACATTGCTTCTTCACCCTCCCCTATACATATAGCATCGGCATACTTAAGGCCTGTCTC
>CAYOMI010000176.1:0-3699 GCA_964405005.1 uncultured Planctomycetales bacterium
CTGCATAAGTTCTGTTAAAGTATCTCTGGTTAATAAATCCGCAATGAGAAGAATGGCATCAGCACCAAAGAGCCGCGATTCATAGATCTGATATGGCTCTAAGATAAAATCCTTTCTTAAAATTGGAAGCGTGGTTAAATTTCTTACTTCATTAAGGTAATGAATATAACCTTCAAAGTAATTCTCTTCAGTCAATACTGATATTGCCTGCGCTCCAACTTCCTCATAGATTTTCGCTATTTCTAGGTGGTTAAAATTCTCGCGAATCACACCCCGCGAGGGAGAAGTCTTTTTAATCTCGGCAATTAAGCAAATCTGACGCGGCTTATGGATTGCCTCAATAAAAGGTCTGCTTGGCGCAAGGTTCTGGATCTTTGCTTTTATATCTTCTTCACAAATCTGCTGTTTGGCCAAAAGAATTTTTTCCTTCTTTTTAGCAATAATTTCCTTTAAGACATCCTGCTTTAACATTATTTTGAATACTCCTTAAGTAACTCTAATTTTTTTAAGGCGGATTTGGAATCTAAAGACTCTCGAGCAAACTCTATTGCTTCCTTAATTGATTTTGCTTTATCTGCTGCGTATATGGCGCAGCCAGCATTAAGAAGAACTATATCTCTTTGCGAGCCTTTTTTTCCATTTAATATATCCATAGCAATGCGGACATTTTGTTCTATGCTACCTCCTAACAGGTCTTCTAAATTTGCTCTTTTAAAGCCAAAATCCTCAGGCACAATTTCATAATCCCTGAACTTGCCTTGACAAACCTCAGAAACAAATGTTTTGTCAGTAGTGGTTACTTCATCTAATCCATCATTGCCGTGCACAACCAGAACATGGTCTGTTCCTAAGTTATGTAGGACACGCGCCAATATGGGCGCCCATTCTCTACTATACACGCCGATTAATTGGTTTGTTGCCCGCGCAGGATTAATTAAAGGTCCTAAGATATTAAACATGGTTTTCCGGGCAATTTGCTTTCTGGCTGGCATAACCTGTTTCATTGCAGGATGAAGGTTTGGTGCAAACAAAAAAGCAATTCCTATTTCTTCAAGACATTGTTTTATTTTTATCTTATCCATATTTATATTCACGCCGAGGGCCTCAAGGATATCCGCACTTCCACATTTGCTAGAAACCGAACGATTGCCGTGTTTGGCAACAGTAATCCCCGCTCCGCTAGCCACAAAGGCAACAATCGTAGAGACATTAAACGTTCCCTTTTTATCACCACCCGTGCCGCAGGTATCAAGGATATTAGGTTTATCTACAATAATGGGATCAACATACTTAAGCATTACATTTACTGCTGCAGTAAGTTCCTCAACTGTTTCACCCTTGTCATTTAAAAAAGTTAAAAATTCAATGATATCCGCAGTTTCGGTTGTGCCGCTTAAAATCTCCATCATTACCTGCTGCATTTGTTCAGAGTCGAGGTCTTTCTTCTGAGCTAAAATTTTGATTATATCCCTTATCATTGTTTTAAGAAATTATACAGGATATCTTTACCAACTTTGGTCAAAATAGATTCAGGATGAAACTGCACTCCCCAGAGTGCAAATTTTTTATGCTTTAAGCCCATAATCTCATCATCTTTAGTCCAGGCAATTATCTCTAAACAATCAGGCATACTCTTTTCTTCTACAATTAAAGAATGATAACGTGTGGCTTCAAAAGGATTAGGAATGCCTTGGAAAATGCTCTTGCGGTTATGATAAATAAGTGAAGTTTTTCCATGCATGAGTTTTTTAGCACCTATAATCCTGGCGCCATAAACATAACCGATAGCCTGATGACCAAGACAAACTCCCAAGATAGGAATTTTACCAGCAAATTCTTCTATTGCGCTACAGGATATACCCGCATCTTCTGGACGACCTGGGCCAGGAGATATGACAATTTTCTCTGGTTTTAACTTCTTAATACCATTAAGAGTTATCTTATCGTTTCTGAATACTTTAATATTTACACCTAATTCGCCTAAATACTGCACAAGGTTATAGGTGAAAGAGTCGTAATTATCAAGCATTAAAATCATTCCTTTTCCCTCCAAATCTTAGCACCCAAACTTTGTAATTTTCCCTCTAGATTCTCATATCCGCGCTCTAAATGATAAATTCTGGAAACAGAGGTTTTACCCCTTGCTACCAATCCCGCCAGAACAAGGCAAGCAGATGCTCTTAAATCTGAAGCCATTACCGGTGCGCCAGAGAGTTGTTTTACGCCCTCTATAATTGCATGCGGACCCTCCCTTTGAATATGCGCACCCATACGATTAAGTTCAGCCACATGCATAAATCTATCTGGGTAAATTTTCTCAGTGATTAAACTTATGCCCGCTGTTACTGCCATTAAGCTCATTGCTTGCGCCTGCATATCTGTGGGAAATCCAGGATAAGGAAGCGTGGTTACATTTATTGGTTTTAGTTTATGCTTATACCTAATGCCCAAAGAAGAATCGGCTTTGCTTATATAAGCGCCTGCCTCTTCTAATTTGTCAATTACAGCGCCTAAGTGCTGATACAAAACATTTTTTATAATAATATCTCCTTTACTAATTAAGGCGGCAATCATTAATGTGGCTGCCTCTATTCTATCTGGGATTATAGTATGAGTTGCACCGTGTAGATATTTTACTCCCTCTATTTCTATTATTGGCGTGCCCTGACCAATAATTTTGGCTCCCATTTTAATTAGAAAATCAGCTAAATCTACTACTTCTGGCTCGCAGGCAGCAGATTCAATTATGGTCTTTCCTTTCGCTAAAACTGCGGCCATCATCACATTATCGGTAGCCAGAACCGATGAACCATAAATACCCCCTAAGTACATACGGTTGCCTTTTAACCGTTTCGCATTGGCCACCACATAACCTGATTCAATATTAATCTGGGCGCCCAGCGCTTTTATCCCTTTAAGATGTAAATCTACCGGCCTTATACCAATAATACAACCACCTGGTAGAGAAACCCTGGCTTTTTTCAATTTCCCTAAAAGTGGGCCCAAAACACAGAATGAGGCGCGCATGGTAGAAACGAGTTTATAATCAGCCACAAAATTATGTTCTTTGGTTGCTTTAACCGTTATAGTTCCTTTATCAAATTCTGCATCTTTACCTAAAGAACGCAAAATCTTAAGCATGGTATTGACATCGCGTAAAAATGGTACGCCCTCAATAACACAGGGCTCATCAGTTAATAATGTTGCTGCGAGAATTGGCAATACTGCATTCTTTGCGCCAGAAACCTTAACTTCTCCTTTTAATCTTACCCCACCTTCAATAACAAGTTTATCCATATTTCCTAAATCCTTTTTGCTACAATTACACGCTCTATTCCATTATAGTCTTTTACTATATTTATTACTTTAAAATTTTTATTTTTCTCCACAATCTGAGTTATCGCCTCTTTTTGTCCTGCTCCCATCTCCATAATTAAAAATCCACTTTCTTTTAGGTAAATCGGTGCCTGCTCAGTTATCCTTCGATAAAAATTCAAACCATCTATTCCGCCATCCAAAGCAATACGTGGCTCGTATTGTATTTCAGGGTGTAATTTTTCTATCTCTTGAGTTAGGATATAGGGAGGATTACTTACTATTATATCATAATCGGTAATCGGTAATCGGTAATCGGTAAATAAACTGCCTTGAATAAATTTAATCTTATTAGTTACATTATTTAATCTTGCATTTTCCTTA
>CAYOMI010000177.1:0-3698 GCA_964405005.1 uncultured Planctomycetales bacterium
TTATATAGGTCAGGAATGGAATCTACCTAAAAAGAAATTTGACGAGGCCTATATAAAATTTGCCTTGTGTTTTCCTGATTTATATGAAATAGGGATGAGCAATTTAGGTATACGTATAATCTATGGCATATTAAATAATATCCCCGATGTTACCTGTGAGAGATTTTTCTCTGTAGATTCTGATTTGGAAGTTATTTTACGCAATAATAATTTAGAAATTTTTTCTCTTGAAACGAGAAGGAAGCTCAAAGAATTTGATCTTATTGGTTTTTCTCTAGGACACGAATTAAACTACACAAATGTTTTAAATATTCTGGATTTAGGCGCAATTCCTTTGCTGTCTTCTTTACGTAACCACGCCTATCCTTTGGTAATTGGCGGCGGGCCATGTGTGCTTAATCCTGAGCCAATGCATGAATTTTTTGATTTGTTTGTTTTAGGAGAAGTAGAGGAGGCAATCTTAGAAATAATTAATCTTTATCGTCGGTATAAAGATAAATTCAAAGCAGGTAGAATAAGCAAACAGGATTTATTAGTCAATTTTTCTTCTGTAGAAGGAGTGTATATACCTTCATTATACGAGGTAAGATACAATTCCCAGCAAAAAATAGAAGAGTTTAAGCCGAAAATTCTAGGTATGCCCACAAAAATAAGAAAGCGATTTGTAAGAAATTTAGATAGCGCTTCCTTTCCTTTAAATTGGTTGGTACCTTACATCGAGATAGTGCACGATCGCATCACTTTAGAGATTATGCGCGGCTGTGCAAATAGCTGTCGCTTTTGCCAGAGCAGGTCACAATATTTTCCTTTAAGAGAAAGGAGTCTTCAGAATATTGTAAATTTAGTGCAGGATATATATAAACAGACCGGTTATGAAGATATTTCTTTAAGCGGTCTATCAGTAAGTGACTATTCGGATATAGAAGTATTGCTGCGGAATCTGATCAGTTCATTTAAAGAAAAAGCAGTCAGTATTTCTTTACCCTCGATAAAACCAAAAACCATTATAGGTAATCTTGTTTCATTGTTATCAACTATAAAAAAGACGGGTTTGACTTTTGCTCCCGAAGCCGGGGCGCAAAGATTACGTGATATTCTGGGTAAAAAATTTGACATACAAGATTTTTTTAAGGCAATAGAGGAAGCATACGCCTGCGGTTACCAACATATAAAACTCTATTTTATGATTGGTTTGCCTTTTGAAGGATACGAGGATTTAGATGCCATAATAGAACTATCTAGTTATGTATCTGATTTAAGAAGAAAGATAAATAAATCTCCTGCCCAGGTTAATATAAGTATAAATACCCTTATACCTAAGCCTCATACGCCTTTTCAATGGCTTCGCATGCTGGATTTAGAAAGCATAAAACTTAAGCAAAGTTACCTTAGGAGCAAACTAAGAAACAGGAGAATGAGATTAAATTTTCATAATCGTTATATGAGTGTTCTAGAGGCAATACTTTCCCGCGGAGATAGAAGATTAAGTGAAGTTATATCCTCTGCTTTTAAAAGAGGAGCCCGGTTTGATGCCTGGCTAAATCATTTTGATTTTGCTAGATGGCAGGCAGCTTTTAAGGAGACCAATGTGAATTCAGATTTCTATTTACAAGAGAAAACTATAAGCGAAGTTTTACCCTGGGATTTTTTAGATATAGGCTTAAGTAAAGAGTCGTTAATTTCTGAATTTAAGAAAAGTATTGAAATACAATAAGATAATGAGTATAATTAATATAATATCTACTCCTCTGTAGAAAATTAAAAAATTAAGAGGAATTTTAAAAGGAGGAGGTTACCATGCGAAAAAATAAAAATAATTTATCCTTGGCTTCGCGAAATCTTAAATATAAATTAAGAATTGCTTTTTCGCTTATGTCTATCTTACCTTTACTTGTCTGTATTTATCTAGTTTCCACTTACATATTGCCTAATATAGGGATTAAGCTGGATATAACTGTATCGATAATAATAAGTATATTGATTGCTGTCTTTGGCTTTTTTGTGCTCAAGGAGGTATTTGACCGTATCGTTAACGTCTCGACGGAAGCAAAATTAATTGCTGCCGGAGACATAAGCCGTAGAGTAGAGATAGCAGAGAAGGATGAAGTGGGTGATTTAGGTGAGGCTTTAAATCAGCTTACCCAGCGTATCCGCAGCAATATGGATGAATTAAAGAACTATAGCGAGAAGACTACGCAGATAAATTTTGAGATACAGAAACGAGTCCTAGTGCTCTCCAGTCTTTTGCAAATCAGTTCTTTGATTTCCCAGAGCGCAAAATTAGATGATGTATTAAAAATTACCACGGAAAAAGCCCGGCTTCTGGCTGACTCCGATATCGCTTATTTACTCTTTAGAGATGAGGGGCAGGAAAGTTTTTATATGAAGGCAGTGGATGGAATAAATTCAGCTTATATGTTGACAATAAAGATAGAACCCCCAGAGATTATTTTTGATAAGTTTAATAAGCTGAGCAAACCTTTTGTATTAGATAAACAGAATGTATTATCTGAAAATTTAGGTAAGGCTTTTTATGGGAAATTTAAGATTGTCACTAACTTGGCCTTGCCGGTGTATTTACGGGGCAGGGTTATGGCGGTTCTCGGCATTGGTAATACAAAGGAAGAATCTCTGTATAATAAAGATGATTTAGAACTACTTGATATTTTTGCCAAGCAGGTAGCCATTGCTATAGAGAACGATTTACTATTACACCGAATTGAAAAACTAGAAATTAAGGATACCCTTACAGGTTTATATAATGAGGCATTCATCCATACCCGTCTGCAGGAGGAGATAAAAAGGGCCATCATCTATCAGAGACCCTGCGCTTTTATACTTTTTAATGTTGATAATTTTCAAAAATTTCATCAGAATTTTGGTTCATTACAAGCAGAGTCAACGTTAAAAAAGATTGCTACTTTAATCAAGGAGTCAGTCACGGATATTGACCGCGTGGCCAGAAGCGGAGACAATGAGTTTGCCGTGGTCTTACCCGAAAAAAATAAACGTCAGGCTCAAGAGATAGCTGAGAACATCAGAAAAAAAATTGAGATTATCTTCAGTGGAGAGTCCGATGCAAATAAAAAACTTACAATTAGCGGTGGCGTTAGTGAGAATCCTTTGGATGGTATAGAGGCAACGGAGTTGATTAACAAGGCAAAGGAACTGCTTGGTCTTGCCAAGACGCAGGGCGGGAATCGCATCATAGTTTTGAAATAAATATGAGTCCTTTAAGAAAAATTATCAATAAACAATTAGGTGATTTGCTTATTGAGCGAGGCATCATTACTCAACACCAATTAGAAAAGGGATTAGCTGTTCAGAGAGAAAAAGGTGGTCTTATTGGTGAGATATTGGTAGAGTTGGGTTATGCCAAAGAGGAAGATATTGCCCAGGCCTTAACTGCTCAATATGGTTTTCCGTATCTGCCTTTAAGTAATTACGATGTTAATCCCGAAGTCTTAAGCGTTATTCCCAGCCGTGTTGCCCGGCAATATTTACTTGTTCCTATAGATAAGATAGGAAATAACCTTACTGTGGCTATGTCTAATCCGCTAAATTTACAGGCAATTGAAGATGTGGAGTTGCTCTCGGGTTGCAGCGTGCAGACATTTGTCTCTACTTCCTCGGATATAAAAAAGGCTATTACCAAGTATTATAAGGATAAAGAGTAAATAATAAAATGTTACCAGATG
>CAYOMI010000178.1:0-3647 GCA_964405005.1 uncultured Planctomycetales bacterium
CTATTATATTTTGCATTAAGAATGCCCACCACATTATCGGGTGAGTATATATGCTTATTATATTTGATACGGCATAAATAAGAACCCAGGAGATATTGTCGCTCTTCGCAAGCTTTATGAGGGAATATATCGCGGCTAAAATAATAAATAGCAGGAAAGAATAAGCTGACAGCTCCTGCGAATAGTATATATGCAGGGGGGATACGGAAAGTAGAAAAGCGCTGATTGAGGCTATGCGCGCGTTATTAAACAGCAGGTTGGTTAATTTATATAATAAAAATAACGCCGCCATCGCGAATATAACCGAAGGCACCCGAAGCAGCCATTCGTGGATATAGGGATCTGCGTGCCGCCAATAGAAAATGAATATTTTATAGAATATAACCGGGTTATAAAGCTTGAGTATCTTTAAGGCATCAGAGGCTTTTACCGAATCCAACACTATGTCTGCTTCGTCAAACCACAGGCTCCTGGAACCCAGGCCATACAAACGCAAAGCCAGGCCTATGGAGAATATCAGCCCTAAAATAAAGAAAATCCCCTTATTTTTATATTGCGCCATCCTATAAAACCTGCCCTTAGCCAGGGATGTCGGGTTCATATACGATTCTGTTTATCCTAGTGCCTTTATCCGTAAAATATTCGGCGCTATTTTTAAAGAATATGGTATTGCCTTTCATAAGTAATTTCTCTTTCATATGCCTGTTATCTAACTTTAGCACATCATTGCTGCATTCGTGCGCACAGGGGGTTATGCTGAATTTTTTTTCAACACCTTTATTTCTATTGCGGAAGAAACATATCCTTGTGGTCGTTATGTACCCGTAGGGTATATACACAGAATAGGAAAACCCGCTATCCCGCAACTCACCCTTATCTATCCCCTGCAGTAGATTATCGAGCTCTATCCTCCTTATATTCTGCTTCCTTAAAAAACCCAGAAAGAAATCATTCAAGCCCATCTGCCTAAGACGCAGCCTTGCTGTCTCCGGGAGAGATTCTATAAAATGCGCTATCCTCGGGTCGCGTTTCTGTTTTACTAACAATCTGCCCAAAACTGGCTCCACTCCGTTTTCAAAACACATCTTAAGCATACCCCAGTCATTTATAACTACTTCACTGCCCGGAATCAGCTTGGCCAATAATTCAATAAGGGCATAATATTGCTTTATCTTATGCTCACTTACATAGCAGGTTACGAAACTTAAACTCTTGCGGTGTTCGCTGGCTATAGAGATAGCGTCCTGGAGTTCTAAGCGGGAGGGTATCAATTCATCGCAAAACTCATTGCCAAAATATATCCTGCCGTAATTATCCAGATCGTAAACTCTCAGTTTCCGGGTACTCGAAAAATATACTGCCTTTTCCATAATCACAGTCTCATTAGACAATAAAGCGCCTCGAGATTAAAAGCAACGTTAATGCGCAATCTTTTTATACACATTGGCGTATTCAGTCCTGTCTATTTCAATACTTACCATCGATTTAAATATACCTTGTTTACTGCGTAAGAATTCTTTAAATATTCTTCTGGGTTTATCCGAAAAAACGGTATCGCCGGAGCTATCTTTTATATCAATCAGGTAATCGGCAGACAAGAGATAATCTTCCCGGTTCTGGGTTACGCGGGTATTGTAAACTGTAATGAACGGATGGTACGCATCTACATAAAAATCAAGGTTATTTATTTTAAGCTCATAATCTAAGGCGTAATCCAGCCCGGAACCGGCAACAAATATAATTTTTCCTTTCCTCTCTAAGATATTTTTTTCCTGCTTAAAGGCATCTACCAGCCTCTTCACTAAATAAAAATCTCTGTCTTTATAGAAAGACAGCAGACCTACTTCGCCCATATTAGGAATGATTGTTTCTTTCTTAAAAGCATTTATCAACTTCTGGTCCCCGCAAAAAACATTGCTGTTACGGCAAGAAAACAGCCCGAACTTGGTAAAATGGCCGAGAGAATAATAAAAAGAGGCAAACCCGGGACTTAAATTAAACAAGGCATACTGTAGAAAAAGGATAGGCATGACAATAGCAGAGGCCCTCTTTATTTTATGTGTTATAAAGGAGTCTGATATTCCGCAGGAAAGTATAAGAAATGCGGCGGGTAAGATAGGCATCAAATAACGGTGGTTTTTATTCGGGGAAAAGGAAAAAATCAGGAGAGGAAAAATAAACCAACATAACAAAAATGGATTAATCTTTTTGAAGTTAAATATGGAAAACAAGACCGCGGGCAATAAAGCTAAACTAAGGAGAACCCCAAAATAAACCAAGGGGAAACACTTGAGATAGTAAAAAATACCAAAATCATTGTAATATGACCAGAATAATTCCCAACAGATACCGGGATTGGCCCTGTTTGAAGAATTGAAATAAACCGCTCCCCCAAACATAATAAAAGAAAGAAAAGTAATAATGCCATTAGTTATCCTGAGCCTTTTATTTTGTTCCAGGAGCATCGATTCAAAAAAATAGTATAAAAATGGCGGAATAAGAAAAATGATCCCCGCTTCTTTAATAAGCCAGGTTAGACCAAACGTTAATCCGGTAATTAAACTGAAGGCAATAGATTCGAAGTGGTTAGTTTTTAATAATAACAGCAGGCTAAGCGAAACACAGGCTGTCAAAGGAAAATCAAGCATAAATACGCGTGACTGAGCGAAGATTACAGGACTTAGGAGTGTTAAAATAGACGCGAGCAAACCTACTTTTTTATTATAAAAGACGGCTCCTATCTTATACACACTTACTAATAAAATCAGAGAAAATATGGCGTTAGTAAATATAATTGATACGCTTAGGTCTTTCCATCCAAAACTATTCAACAAAGTTACCATCAAGCCGCCTATCAACGGAAAAAGTTTTGTATGAGAGGTATTTTCTATAACCAAGAGGCTTTTTAGCAGTTCTTTGTATTCTTTGCCTGCTAACATCTCGTGAAATTCAATACTGCTGCTGATATACATCGCCTCGTCATATCTTCTAATTACCTGGCTGTTAAGCAACACATAGCAGCTTAATAAAACATGTAATACGAGCAGAACTAGTAATATGAATATAGCTGGTCTTGCCTGTTTCATTTTTTGTTATCGCCCCTCTGGAGCCCCCTGCCGTAGATGCGGCTTCAAGAGATTATCATTATTCATCTGGTCATAATAGCAATATTCCGGAGAGCATGCCCTGTGATATTTATTTCTGGAGAGACTCCTTACTTTTTCATAAAACTCTGCTTTCCGCGGCTCTTCTTTTGCAATATGTATCGCTTCTTTTAATAAGCATATATCCCTTATTTTATCCGCCAATAAAGACCTGCCGGAGATTTTAAAAAATTTTATCCCCATCTTGTAAAACTCGTATAACGCACAAATACCGCAGGCTTGCAGAAAAAGATTAGCCTTATTAAAAAATATTTCTTCCTCGGCATTATTTAATTCCGCTCCGTGTTGCGCTGAATAAGAAAAACAGCAGCTAAGGCTATTCTTAACCACATAACAATGCAGGGCATGCAATATGCCCCGCGGCATATGTCTTATATTTCTATTTTGCATTATATTCAACGCTAACCGCGTAAAATTATTATAAACAGGGGAAATCCGCCCGTGGAGAAAGGTGCATAACCCATCGATGTTATAGCACCTTTC
>CAYOMI010000179.1:0-3630 GCA_964405005.1 uncultured Planctomycetales bacterium
ATTTGATATAATTTCTTTAGAGAGAAAATACGGTGTTAAATCAACATTCTTTTTTATTCCTTTTCCTGATATGCCGGGTTATATCAAAAAAGATGTACCTGCTCGTAAGGATAGAGCAGCTAAATATGACATTAGAAATTATAAAAATCTGATAGAAAGATTAGTATCCGAAGGATGGGAGGTAGGGGTTCATGGGGTTGACGCGCATATTAGTGCCGCAAAGGCCAAAGAAGAATTCCGCGCTTTAAAAGATTTATTGCCGGAAGGCGCAAAAATTGGGTGCAGAATGCATTGGCTTTATCAAACTGAAGAATTATGCTTAAACCTGAAGTCTGCCGGTTTTGTTTACGATGCAACCTTTGGGAGTAATGATGAGATTGGATTCCCCGGCGGTAAATATGGGCCTTTTAAAAAAGACGGCATATGGGTAATTCCTTTAAATATTCAAGACGCCACATTATTAAAGGATGAATATATGGGATTATCAATCAGGGAAGCCCGGACAAAAATTGAAAATATTCTTAATGATGCTAAAGAACGCAGTGCTGTTATCGCTGTCCTTTGGCATACGAATACATTTGGGGTACACAATTATTGGGGCGGGTTGTATGAAAAGATTCTGCAAAAAGCCCTTAATGATAAAGCAAGGATATTAAGATGTATTGATGTCTGTGAATAGGTAAGAGGTAATGAATAGATATAATGGAAAATAATAGTGCTACAGGAAGAAAAAGATACAGGGTGTTATTTTTAGCGAGTTGGTATCCGGGCAGGGTGTATTACGCATACACTTTTGTCAAAAGGCGGGCAAAGGCAATAGCAAGGAGTTGCGATGTGGCAGTCTTGTATGTAAGTTCTGACCCTGGCCTTAAAGATAAAACCTACGATATTGATTGCGTTGATGAAGAAGGCATTTTTACCGTAAGGGTTTATTATCGGATAAGCAGGATAAAAATCAGGATTATTTATGGGTTATTCAAATTAGCCCGGTATCTTAAAGGAAGTTATCTTGGTCTGGGAGTAATAAAGAAAAGATTTGGCAGGCCGGATTTTATTCAGGTAAGCGGCTTGATACCCGCGGGTTTTATGGCTTTAATTTTAAAATATCTAAAAGGGATTACCTATATCTTAAATGAAGAATATACCATCTATCATCCGCTAAATAGAAAACGTGTAGGCATTATCAGAGAGTTTCTAACTCACATAGTAGTGAGAAATGCGCGGGCGTTTATAACCGTATCGGATACCTTGGGGAAAAGAATGCTTAATTATGGACTAAAGAATAAGCGTTTTGTAATACCCAATATTGTCGATACTGCTTTATTCTACCCCTTATCCCATAAGCCCGTTCGTCAAAAAAAGAGGATGCTTAGTGTTGCTGTGCTCAGGCCGGCGAAAAACATCTCGGGGATTATTTATGCAATAAAAAAATTATCGCTTAAGAGGCAAGACTTTGAATTTCACATAGTTGGCGAAGGAGAAGATAGGCAGAGGCTTGAGGAGATAGCGGATAAAGTCGGAATTAAGAACGGATTTGTTTTCTTCCGCGGTATGAAATTTTCCGAAGAGGTCGCCCAGATAATGCGCGAGTCGGATTTTTTGATTATAAACAGTAGTTATGAGACATTTTCTATAGTAGCCGCAGAAGCGATAGCCTCAGGCATACCGGTTATTACCACAAGATGCGGAGGGCCGGAAGAGTTTGTGACAGAAGAGAAAGGTATCATTGTGGAGCCGGGAAACCAGAAGCAACTTGAGGACGCCATTATTTATATGCTCGATAATTGCGATAGCTATAATAAGGAGCATATGCACGGATATGCCAAAAGCAATTTCAGTTATGAAGCAGTCGGAAAAAAGTTTTACGAAATCTATAGACAGATATATAATAATAATAATTTACAATGAATAATAATGTAAAGATTTATCAAGCCATTTACCGCAGGATAGTAAAGCTTTCTATTTTTGTTTTATTCATTACTCTTTGCGCTATGTTTTTTTTCATGACAAAAAGAGTTAGGGGGCCGCTGGTCGCCTTTGGATTATTTGATTATCTAACGAGTCTTAAGGTGGACTCCGTTCTCTTTGAATCTCTAGACAATTCTTTTGTCTCCCGGGAGATCCCTCGTCAGTGGGAGCGGGCCTCGCCGATTAGTCCTTCGCAAGATTATGCGTATTTTAAATATACCCCTAAATATCAGCCGCTTTTAAATATAAAAACACTATTACCCATGGAAATGTATTTGACCGAAAAAGATAAAAGTATCCCTTTTGTGCGACCAGGGTTATTTAGTAAGTCAAATATATTCTGGACTTTCGCAATTGATAAAAAAAATAAAATTTCTTCTATTGATGCCTCAGATATGATTCCTAAAGAAGGTACGCTGACAAGAAAATTAAAAGACGGGTTGATGTTATACAAGCGTGGCAGCATCCACCATCTAATAGAGCTCTCTGAAGGCCCTAAAGAATTCAGCGTATTTGCTGCCAACGGGTCTAATTTTGAGTCAAATATAGAAGCAGATTCTTCTCCCCAGATGGTTGTAAGCCTCAATAGCGTTAGTCTCGGAGACATTTTTGTCAGAGACAAAGATTTGGCCAAATATGACTTTCAATATTGCACCAAGGAAGGCTGGCACAGGCTTGAGATAGCATTTATTAACGACTATTATAATATAGAGAAGAAACCACCGTGGGATAGAAACCTTTTGGTTCAAAAGGTGGAGATATACGAATTATCAGGTGCGGCCTATCTTAACCTGAAGAAAATAGTTGAAGATAGATATTTCCCCGGGGATTATGTGTTTACTTATTTCCAATCCCTCCCCCAGGACGACAAGAATGAATTAATCCGGTTTTTTAAAAGCAGGTTTAATATAGAAAGCCTTAAGAATATTGTCATTAAGGGTTATAGCGTGGACACATTAGTTAAAGATGTGGAGATTGCAAATTTGACCAGGCGTGCTATTTTCGCGCCTGCCCCTACCAAGATTAAGTTAAAGGTAAAAGTACCCGTTGACGGCATAAAATGTGTTTTTGGGTTCGGGGTTATGGAGGAGGCCTGGGATAAGACAGGAGACGGAGTAGAATTTAAGGTGAGATTGGATACCAGAGAAGAGGAGCCCGAAGATACATTATTTTGTAAATATATTAACCCCAAAAAAAATGAATCCGAGAGGAGATGGTTTCAGGCAGAGGTGGATCTAAGGAGATTCAAAGGCAAAGAGATAGATTTAATTTTTGAAACTAAGGGCTCTTCTGTCTCGCCCATCATGTCCACCATAGACGACTCTTATGATTGGGCTGTCTGGGGCGAGTAGTTTTTAATAATTAAGGCCTTAATGTTTTTAGCGGCCCATCTTTAAGTCTTTTAGCATCTGTTCCTTTACTTGAATTAGATTCGCATCATAATATTTAACCGTGTCCTCTAATTCATCTTTAGTTCCTATTCTGCCGTAAATAAGATTGTTGCAAATAATACCGTGTGTTGTAATGCCCGTCGCTCTTTTATACGTATAATTTAAAAAACCAGATTCTATCTTACAGTCAAGACGCATCGGAAGCCCTGGCTTTTCAGGATATTTCCAACCCATTTCATCTTCCATAGTTTTTACAATATTATTAATATCC
>CAYOMI010000180.1:0-3594 GCA_964405005.1 uncultured Planctomycetales bacterium
GTATTTTTCATTTCCTTTCATCTACCTTTATATGCCTGTAGCCGAATGCCTAATTTTCTCTGCGAAATTGGATTAAGTTTTTATGAGCAAGGCCGTTATGATGAGGCTCTAAGTGAGTTCAAGAAAGCCCTGATTATAGAACCTAATTATACCCCGGCCTTGATATACATCCAGATGTTGCAGGACTTAGGATTGATAGAGGAATAATCCCACCCCAAATTAATTCAAAATATCTTCCAAAAATCGCTACTCTTTTGCCTACAAGACCTTAGGAAAATTTTTATTGACATTTTCCCAAAAATAATATATTATTTTATATAATAAATATGAGGAAAGGAAGTTTTTTAATACTTTTATTAACTTTTTTAGGGATATTTTTTATATTTGCGGAGCTCTCTTTTGCCCAGGTTCAAGCAGGGGCAGAGGTCTATGTGAAAGAGGCGCCTAATGAGAATAAGGAGTTGCCAACCCCTGCTATGAGAGAACAAATCATAGAAGAGACCCTGAATAATCTTACGAGAGGTGAATTACCCGCAGAGAAAACAGAGGATAAGAGCAAGAAAGAAGGTTACGAGGTAGCGGGCCTGAAAATAAGCGGACAGGCGCAATTGAGTTTAGGGGTTACCTCCGAAGATTTTATCTGGAAGAGGGCTAATTTTGATTTAAATGAGAGAAACTGGCGTATGCTCTCAGAGGCTGCTTATAATAAAAGATTTAATACTTATGACCCCCGTATTTACGATAGATTGAGCGTTAATCTTGATACTGATAATGAGGAAGGTTTTAACTTTCATAGCAATATCACTGTTGACCCCTGGAGTTTTACGGGAAAGAGCGCAAAGACCACGGTAACCAGCGCTTTCGGAGATACCGCAGAAATAGAATTGAAATATTGGTCTAATACCCGTTACACGGTCAATGAAACGGTTTATACTGGCCGATTGGGCAATTCCTTTAGTCTCCCTGAATTAAAGGTTGTGGATGGCAACACCAGCGCAGTGAGGGTAAATGGCGCTTTTACTAGCCCCGCCACAGATAGATTCAATATACCCGCACTTAAGATTTATCGCGATTTTCAGCCCATCCGCGAATTATGGTTTGACTATGACCAGGAACCCGTGAACTTCAGAGTTTTCCCCATTGCCTACCAAGACCAGGCCTTTACAACATATGAGCCGTTAATGATAACCAACCACCACGTCTGGTGGGAAGATAGCCTGTGGCTGCGTAGATATAAACACGGAATTTATAATTCAGGTGATAGCACCCCTGATTTTACCAAAGGTTACTGGGATAATTCCTTGGCTTTCTTATCAAGGGATAGTAGCGGCGTATATCTGACGGGTTTGCGGGGTTTTGCTTTTTCTTTTACGCCGCAGGAAGATACTTCGTTTAGTACTACGGTTGCTACCCCTAAGCACCTCTGGCAGGATTATGGAGAAGTGGATAATTTAATCTCTGCGAGCCGTTTTGAACAACACTTAGCCGATAATCTTTTATTGGGCTCCACTTTTACTACACGCACAGGTTTCAATGTAGATGAGGGCACAAAAACAGATAGCAATAATTTTGTGGGTGGGGCAGATTTGGGCTACGAGGTTGTAGAGGGAGTGAAGGCCTCAGCCGAGGTTTTAACTTCCAAGTCAAATTATGATTTAACTAACTCGGATTATAAAACAGAGTCGCGGGGTAATGCCTATTACTTTTCTTTAGTTACCAGATATCCGGCTGAAAGCCTTATGGATTTAAAATACGGCGGTTTTTATGATGAAATAAAAATGGGAAAGGGCGAGACCTTTTTATTAAAAACAAGGTTTTTTCTTTCTCATATGGATGAGGGTTTTGATACCGCACTTTCCTCATACCGTAACACCCGGGATGATATGTTTTGGTCAAGGCATATTTCTTTTCGCCGGCCTTTTGAATATTATTATGCTGGCCTTAATTATCCCAGTGTGGGTTGGGATGTGCTTGATGCAGAAAGGATAGGCGACGGAATTGATATCGGCAGGGATGTCATAGGGTTTCGCATAGAGGTAGCAGAGAAAGATAAATACAGTAACCTTTTTGATGTGCGTAATGTCCATAATGTAAACGGTAAATTCATTGAGAATGTGGCCCGCGATGAATTAACCGTAGAAATTAATGATAAATTAACGGCCAAGGCCTTGGGGATATACCACAAATTACCAAAAACAAAAGGCGGCATTGATCCTTTTCTCTTTGATAGCCAGACAGGTGAGTTTATGCTGGATTATTCAAGCGACCCCATAGATGATGGTAAAAACCCCACATTAAAAACTGGTTCAATGGGCTTAGAGTATAAATTTTTTGAGGGTTTAAGCATAGACGGAATCTGGGAGCATACCAACGACTATACATTAGCTTATGCCAATTTCCCCCGCAGCGTATTGAACAGTGCGCGACTTGAGCGTATTTATTACGAAAATAACAAAGAATACCGTGCTCAGCAGCTTTATCTTTATGACCAGCAGTTATTTCCCCAGCCACCATATCCCTTTTACGATATATATAAATGCGGGTTGCGGATTATGCCGATAGATAAATTAGATATTTATTTGGATTATACCCGCAATGAATTTGAAATGGCTGGCCAGAATTCAGATAATATGAACCATGTGGGCATGGAGATTGCTTATATGCCGACAAAGAAATTAGGTCTTTTATTCAAATATACCTACTCGCGCTGGAAGGACTTAGACCGTTTAATGGCAGGAATAACCAAACCCAAAGGCCACCACAACTTCTTTGGTGAGTTTAGATACCTGCCCTCCTCAGACGACGAATTCATACTGCAGTACGGCGAAGGAAGTACCAGTCCCATAGGCTACATTACCTTTGACCCCTACGGTGGCACGCTGCTTACCATTGATACGCAGCACATTGTCCGCCTATATTATCGCCGCAAATTCTAATTAATTTACCCTAAATAAATATCGATTTGCTTAATCTGGCAGGACCTTACCTGTTGGGCATAAGGTGAAGGAATAATATCTGATAGGATTTCTACAGGTTTACTATCCTTGTCATTAAAGATTATCTTTTTTACTTCTGTTGCCTTCTGACCAAAAGTATCTTTTCTTTTGGGATTATGGTAGTTCACCCGGATTTTACTTAGGAAATTAAAACTATAAAGCCCTCTGCGGTTAAATAACCAGCCAGCCAGAGCAGGCTGAAATCTTAGGTTAAGCTCATCTTTCTCGTTTAAGAAAAATACCTCTTTGCCTAAATTCATAATTAGCCAGATATGCAAAAATTCCGCAGTTGAACCGGAGAGCCGCGCCACAAAGCCATTTCCCTGTAACTCCTTATCAGGGAATGCGCTACTGACGAGAAATGATGAGTTTTCCAGGATACTGCGGCCGTACCTTGCGGGTTTCTGAAAAGGGATGAGCGCATTTTTAAAGTCCTGATAGAACTGCGTATAAAGGCCTTTCTTTAAAACTTCCAATATATATTTATACTCCATATGCAGCCAGATAGATTCGTTTTCCAGCCACCCCTCTGGAAATACGCGGCATCTGCCGATTTCCTCGGACATACTTTTAAGCACGACGGTTACTTTATACATTT
>CAYOMI010000181.1:0-3584 GCA_964405005.1 uncultured Planctomycetales bacterium
CTCCCATCTCTGATGTTTCCCTGTAGGTTTTCTCTACAACTCCTTCAAGAGGCAGACTAAACAAGGCTTCATGTGGGAATCGTAAACTCCAGATATGGACATTCAAGAGGCGCAGTTGCACCATCAGTTGCTACATAGAAATAAGATAAGTTAGGGCATAAAAAAGAGCGACGTTTTTTGTCGCTCTTTTATGCCCACATTAAGCAGGATAAGTTTTTATCTTTGTGAACTATCTGAGGTTTTTTAGTTCTATTCTAAGGAGTCTAACAACGAACCAAATATGGTTTTTTGGGACGCATATACTAAAAAAGTGGGACGCTTGTGCTAAAATCGGGCTTTCTAAAAGCCTTTAATTTTATGCTTTTTTTGTAACTATATGCCGCGCTTGACGATATATTCACACAAATCTACAACTCTACAAGAATACGCCCATTCGTTGTCATACCAACCCATAACCTTAACCAGTTTTCCGTCGATTACACGGGTCAGCTCAGCATCAAATATGCAGGAATAATTTGAGCCGTAGAAATCTCTGGAAACTAATGGCTCGGTAAGATACTGTAGAATTCCCTTCAGGCCGCTTTCCGATGCCTTCTTAAATGCCTCGTTTACTGATTCTGCATTAGTGTCTTTTTCCACGCTACAGGTTAGGTCAGTTAAAGAAACATCCGGTGTGGGAACACGAATGGCTAAACCATCCATTTTTCCTTTTAATTCAGGTATTACTTCGCCGATTGCCTTAGCCGCTCCCGTAGAAGTAGGTATCATGGAAAGCGCTGCAGCCCGCGCACGTCTTAAATCTTTATGCGGCAAATCTAGAATTCTCTGGTCATTGGTGTAAGAGTGAATAGTGGTCATCAAACCGCTCTTGATGCCAAAGTTATCCAGCAATACTTTTGCCATAGGAGCAAGACAGTTTGTGGTACAGCTAGCGTTAGAGATTATATTATGTTTTGCTGGCTCATATTTTTTCTCGTTAACCCCCATAACCACGGTTAAATCCTGTCCCTTGGCCGGCGCAGTGATAACAATCTTCTTTGCCCCGCCGTTCTGGATATGGCCTATGCATTTATCTCTCTCTGTGAATACGCCTGTTGATTCTATTACTATATCTACACCAAAATCTTTCCAGGGAATCTCTGCAGGTGATTTAGCGCTTAACACTTTAAGGGTTTTACCATTTACTATTAGGGCATCAACTTTTGCTTCCACAGTTGCATTAAGAGTTCCAAAGTTTGAATCATATTTCAAGAGATGCGCCAGAGTTTTTGTCCCGACGGGTAAATCATTAACTACCACGAAATCAAGGTCCTTTGTGTCTTTTACCAGTGATGCTCGATACACGAGCCTACCAATGCGACCAAAACCATTGATGCCTACTTTTACTACCATAACACTATCCCTCCTTTTTTACTAATTCTGCTGAAGCGTCTCTTAAATATTGTGCCGCTAACTCCGGTGGTGTAACTACAATGTAAAATCCTGAACCCCATTCAAAACCTGCTACACGAGTAAGTTTGGGCATAAGTTCAATGTGCCAGTGATAACCTTCTATGCCACCATCGCCATTTATGGGTGAAGAATGCACAATAAAATTATAAGAAGGATGGGCAAAAATATTCTCTAGTTTAGTTAGGGTATCTTTTAATATGGCTGCCAGCGACGGTATCTCTTCAGGAGGCATATGACAGAAATAACTACTGTGTTTCTTGGGGATTATCCAGATTTCAAAAGGAAAGCGCGAAACAAAGGGACAGAAAGACAAGAAATGCTTATTCTCCAATATCACCCTTTCCTTCTCCTGCATCTCCTGTCTGATTATATCACAGAATATACAGCGTTCCCGATACTCAAAATAGTTATGGCTACCCTTTATTTCCTCCATCACATTTTTGGGAACCATGGGAAGAGCAATAATCTGTGTATGTGGATGCTCTAATGAGGCACCTGCTGCTGCACCAAAATTCTTAAAAATCATTATATATTTAAAGCGTTTATCTTTAGCTAAATCAAGTGCCCGGTGACAATACACGGTAATAAAATTCTCAATTTCTGAATTTAATAATTCTGGAATATCTTTTTGATGATAAGGTGTCTCGATTAATACCTCGTGCGCTCCTATGCCATTAGACATATCATAGATACCTACTCCGCACCTGTCCAGATTTCCTTCGATCTGAAGTGCAGGAAATTTATTAGGCACAACCCGCACCTGCCAGCCAGAAGTGTTAGGGCGGGTAGAATGATCCCTAAATGCCTCTATTTCCGGTGGTGTCATTGACTCATTACCGTAACAAAAAGGACAAACTCCGCCGCGAAAAATCTGCGGTTCATATTCATAGTCTTCGGGTTTATTAGGATGATCTGTATCTACAATAACCCATCTTCCTCCAATAGGATCTCTTCTTAATTCAGACATCTCTGCCTCATCTTAAATCCTTCTCCAAACCTTTAACCTTTTCCTGCTATAATATTTTTCAAATTTCTAGCGGGATCCCGCCTTGAATTTAATTATATTGGCGGGAAAACTTTTAAACTTTTAAACTAAACTTCTACCCCTCTTAAAAACTGGGCTGCATCTTCAGGCGGTAAAGGACAGATATAAAAACCCGTCCCCCATTCAAAACCTGCCACACGGGTTAGGCGGGGTATAATCTCAATATGCCAATGATAATCATAATCAATGCTTCTCCAATAACCTACTTTTTGGCGTCTAAAGGGCGCAGTATGTAAAACATAATTATAAGGCGGGTCATTTAAGCCTTTTTTAATTTTTACCAAAATTTTCTTTATTATCCGCCCCAAGTCTAAGCGTTGCGACATGTCTAAACTCGTAAAATCAGGAGAATGTTTTTTAGGCAAAATCCAAACCTCAAAAGGAAATCTGGCTGCAAAAGGACAAATAGCGATAAAACCATCGATATCAAGGATAAGTCTGTCCTTGGATTCTAATTCCTGCTTTATCAAATCACAGAAAACGCATCTTTCATGATAATCATAATAGAACCTTGCTCCTACAAGTTCTTCTTTAACGCGTTTAGGATTAACCGGAGTAGCAATTAATTGAGACCTTGCATTCCTAACCCTTCCACCGCCAGATACCCAGCCATAATTTTTAAAGACCAAAACATACTTAAAGCGCTTGTCTTTTTCTAGGTCTATAATTCTATCTATATAGCAGGTTACAACCTTGGCTATCTGCTCCTGCGGTAAATCCGCCATATTGGCAATATGCTGATTTGTTTCAATAATAATTTCATGCGCACCAATTCCATTCATCAAATCATATAAACCCTTTCCC
The DNA here is from genome assembly GCA_964405005.1 of uncultured Planctomycetales bacterium. Classification (GTDB taxonomy): domain Bacteria; phylum Omnitrophota; class Gorgyraeia; order Gygaellales; family Profunditerraquicolaceae; genus CAYOMI01. The sequence goes on from CAYOMI010000181.1 coordinate 3,302, forward strand.
CTGCGTTCCAGATCTCCCTCTATTTTTAAAAAGGGCGCAATACTGGGCACAACCCTTAATTCCCAGCCTGGCCGGTTAGGCAGAGTCTGCCTTGGTCTTATAGCATATATCTCTGGCGGGGTTTGGGATTCGCTTCCTTCGCAAAAGGGGCAGGGTTTTTCTGGAGGACCTTCCTGGGCTTGAGTAGAAAACTGATCAGGTCTCTTTGCGCGTTCGGTAGCAATAATAACCCATCTACCGATAATAGGATCTTTTCTTAATTCTGGCATAAACTTATAATGAT
>CAYOMI010000182.1:0-3552 GCA_964405005.1 uncultured Planctomycetales bacterium
TTTTAATTTTATCAAAAATCACTTAGTAAGTCAATTAATTTCGCTTAGGCTTAGATTACTACAGCCCCGAATTTATCGTATTTATTATATTCTGTGCCAGGTCAATATTGGGCAACATATTCTTTCTGGCCTTGATTTGAATGCTCATAGTTTTCTTGGTGAGCCGGGTAATCTGGGCATAAACATCGGTATCCTGAATTTCCGCTTCGATTTTGCCGTTTTTCTTATCTTCAAAAATAATCGCGCCCATATTTTTAAGATTGCCATAAGTGACATTCCAGGCGCGCTCAAAACTTGTATCTGCATTAAGCGTAACCGAATCTTTACTTATGGCTATTCCTCCGGCAACCCCGCCTCCGACTAATATCAAAGGGCAGCCACAGAGTAGCATAGGTAAAATTGCCACTCCCATAACTACCAAAATTTTCTTCATCGCCCTCTCCTTTCTCTAGCACCGGGTGGCGAGCCAATCGGGAACCTGTCCCATACCAAGACCGGGTCTTGAGCTTAGATTATTTCCTGACAATATGCTGCTGGGTAAATTCTTGAGCCAATATATCCCAAATCTCCTGCGCATCCTTTGCCGACATAATCCTTATCCTTGTATTTTCCTTGGACATTATGCGGGAGATAATCCTTAATATCTGAACTTGAGCCTCGTCATCCTCCTTAGGCGTTACTATAAGAAATATAAAATGCGCGGGCTTTCCGTCTGGAGAGTTCCAGTCAATTCCTGCAATTGACCTGCCAAAGACTATCACTGATTTTATCAAATTCGGAATACGCGCATGCGGCAGGGCCACACTTTCCTCTATCGCGGTTCCCATTAACTTTTCACGGTCTAATACCAGAGAGCATAATGTATCTGCAGGAGGCATACCTACTTGTTCAGAGGCAACTCTGCAAAGTTCATCTATAACATCTTCTCTATCAATGGTCTTTAATTCAGCGATGATTTCTCTTCTTGAGAAAAACTCCAGTATGCTTATTTCCTTACGCCGCGTGATTGAGTATCTTAGCCACGGCCCCAGGATTAACGAAGAGGTTACTGCGCCGAAAATAATGGCTACAAATATAGACTCGCTAATCAGATTGTAGCGCAAAGCGAGCATTCCCAAGACTATCTCCATAGAACCGCCGGGTATATGGGCAATGGCTATTGGTAAACGGTTGACGCGAGAAATCTCGGTAAATGTTACGCCTAGCCACGCGCCGATAAACTTACCAAAAATACCGATAAAAGTGACAAACAAAACAAGAAACACATTAAAATTTTTCAAAAAATCTATCCTAAGACCAATGCCCACAAAAAAGAGTGGGACAAAAATAGCATAAACCATCTGGGAGATAACCTGGCGTGTCCTCTCGGGAAGCGCTTCGGCTTCACCCGCCATAATACCGGCGATAAAAAATCCCAGCAATGCATGAATTCCAAACTTCTGAAAAATTGCTCCGCACAAGAATCCCAGAAGACATATAAAGGTAAGCGAGGCTGCTGGCTCAGGCATATGATAGTCTTTTATCTTAGAGATAATTAAATTGGCGAGTCTCTTTCCTGCACTCAAACAAAAAATAATAAATCCAATACTCACCAAAAAGATAAACAAAACTCTGCTCACCTGCGCTTCTATATGGATAAAAAGCCCTAAGATGAGCGTAAAAATAAGCCAACCAATTACTTCATTAACAGAAAGTGCTGACATAATCAGATAACCTATATCCGTTTTTATAAGATTCAGGTCATTCAGGACCCGGGTTGTTATGGGCATGGCGCTTATAGTCATGGCTGTGGCCATAAAAAGAGCGAAGGTCAGCCTCTGCTGAGGATTCACTAAATATTTAGCCGGTAACAATAGAGTCAAGCTAAATCCGATGAGCATCGGCACTATTATATCGGTAATAGCAATCATCAGGGCTCTACCTCTGTGCCTCCAGGCGCTGGAAAAATCCATCTTCAGTCCGGTTTCCAATAATAAAAATAAAAGCCCAAGCCAGGCCACTGTCTCTAACATATTCTGTTGAGTTATATCTAAAGGAAAAATTATTTTATATAAATTAGGAAAGAGACGTCCGAATACTGTTGGGCCCAGCATTACTCCTACGATAATTTCGGCAGTGAGGGAAGGTTGTTTCCATTTTCGGAAGAATTCACCAAGAAGTCGGGCTAATCCTAAGAGAAAAAAAAGCTGGATGAGAAAAATAAAAATATTTTGTTCGCTAAAATAATATGGCATGTTGTTTTTTATACGCTTTCCGAAAAAATGGGACCGCTTTTTTAGGGCCCCATTTTTTCTCTATATTGGAAAGCGCCTATCATTTCAAAATCAACCCATTAACTTATCAAATTCTTCTACGGTCATTGCCGCGTAACTTGCAAATGAGATACCCGTCAATTTCGTAATCGTAATCGAGGCTTTCACTAATTCTTTCATTCCCGGAAAATCCACTACAAAAGCAAGGTCGTATTTACCCAATAAAACATACATCGCAATTACCCTACCGCCGGCTTTCTTAATAATATCAACTACCTTTTTGGTGCGCTCTTTCTTGATGCCCTTTATTGCCTCCAGCGAATATTTACCCATCATCAGATACTTTGCCATTCTAATTCACCCCCCTTCTTAAACTTTCATTTTAATTCCGGTATAATTTTTTTCAATGCCGCGATGCGCTCATCAACATAAGGATGCGTGCGAAAATAACTCAAGAGTTTCCAGTTCGGACCTTCTTCTTTTCTAATTCTCTCCAGTGCAGAAATTGCAGCATAAGGGTCAAATCCTGCCTTGAAAGCATATTTAACTCCTAATCTGTCAGCTTCATATTCGTCTTTGCGGCTGTAACTAAGGCTGACTAAATTATAAACCGTATCCACTCCTCTGGCAACATTTTCTGCTCCTCCTCCTGCATCGCTTCCCGAGCTGGCAAAGGCCACGCTCAAAATCAGTTGATACGCCATATGCGCCTGCAGTTTTTTAGCAATGTGCCTGGCTGCAGTATGTCCTACCTCGTGGGCTAAAACATAGGCCAGTTCGTCATCGCTGAGGATTTTCATTAATCCCTTATTTGCATAAATAAATCCGCCCGGCAAAGTCAGGGCATTTAATTCCTTATCCTGTAAAACATAAAATTTATATTCAATATCCTGACGGTCGGATACCCCGGAGATTCTCCTGCCAATTGCATTTACTCTCTCATGTAAACTCCTGTCATCAGAAAGCGGCTGCTTCTTAAGCATCTGGGTTCCCACGCTCTTTCCAATGGCAACCTCGGTTTCGCTGTCAATCATAATGAACTCATTCCTGCCAGTAGCCGGATTATATAAGGTTGCACATCCTGAAATTAGCAAAACTGTCCCCAAAATAAAAATCTTCTTTACCTTCATTCTTTGCATAAGTAATTTATACATCCGAATATTTTTTAAGGCAATAGTTTTTTGCATTTATCGCAGAAGCGGTACTGTTAAGTTTAACTTTTTCCACAACGAATTTTCTTCCATACAGAGGTATATCTTAAGGTTTCTATTATGTCTGCTCAGCAAATCTAATATATACC
>CAYOMI010000183.1:0-3525 GCA_964405005.1 uncultured Planctomycetales bacterium
CATTAGCCTGCGTGGTGAGTTTTTTGATGACCGGCCATAGAAGTGTATATCCTTCACAGGTGCTAGGTATTAAGAAGTCTTGATTAATAGGATAAAAATTATTTAAGCTTTTAAAATTGTTAAAAGTGGCAAAATACAGGGGGGTAGCGAATATGAAAGTAGGCATAGCTTTAGAAGACGAGAATGGATTATATAGCAATGTTTGCGAGCATTTTCGGAAGACCAGCCACTTCTTTATTCTAGATATCGATAAAGATAAAATTGTCAGCAGCAGGATCGTTCCGAATTATGTTCAACATAATGGCAAAGAAGATAGAGTGGCCGATGAGGTATTGAAATATAGAATAACTCATTTAATAGCAAATGATATGGGGGTAACTGCACAGAAGAGATTCGCTCAAGCCAGCATTCAGGTATTCAGATATTCGGGGAAAGTAAAAGATGTTATTGATAATTTTTTAAAAAATTCTTTAAGTGATATAAGTGCTTCTCGAAAATAAATAAGCTAGTTCGCCTGGGCGCCAAATATGCAGATTATGGTGATTTAAGGATAACAGAATGAGAAAAATAGCCGAGATTGTTAAAAGACAAATAAATGCTGTTAACAATTTTTCTTGACAAAGAAAATCCGGCAATATATACTTAAGCTAGTTGTGAGTATTTGATAATTTAATTTAAAGAGGATTGTGGGAGCGGTTCTCTTTAAACGAACAAACAAACAGTCCTATTGGAAGAACCAAGGGGCTGGTTTCCGAATATCGTAAGTTCGGAAGCCAGCCCCTTTTTTTGTGTTGACAAAGGTAAAATGATGAGATATATTCTTTCTTGTAGAGAGGCATTACTTAGTCGTCGTCACTCGGTCTGTAATAATAGATCAGAGAAAAACTGGGCTAAGGTTTCAAAGAAATGCCTTTTGAATAACGGACCGGTCGGCTGTCACGCGATCACAAGATCGAAGGGATCAGGGCTGGTTTTCCAAGAAGACACGAAATATCTTTTTGGGAGGCCAGCCCTTTTATTTTTAGGTTAACTAAAAGGACAATGAAAAATGAATAATGGTACCTACTCCACAAATGACCTCTGGCTTTCCGCATATCTCAAGGCAAAAGGCCTAAAGATTATCCGGGTTGAAGGCAATAACCGAAGAGCTGTCTTTGTTTTTGAAGATACCCCAGAGAGAAAAGATTTAATCGAAGAATTCTACAATAACGGCTCTATTGGCATAACCTTAATTAAAAACGCTATGGCAGACCTAAAGTCTGCCATTTTTAACATGGACTAGGAGTGAAAAAATGCAAGATGAAAAAATTAAAGAATTAGTCGAGCAATATCATAAAGCCTTACCTGAGCGTATCCGTACTTATCTTAACCAGCGTTGCCTTCCTAACGAAATCATCAATAAATTTAAGCTCGGCTGGACCGGCTCAGCAATAAGCATACCTATCTACAATAAGGATAATCAATTTACCTTTTTTAAATTCCGCAGGGATCCTCTTCGCGATTCCACAAAAGGAGCAAAATACTGGTTTACTGAAGGTTTCTCAGCTGAACTTTACGGCTGGGAGAATATAACTAATCCTAAGCCAATTCTGGTAATCTGCGAAGGCGAATTTGACCGCTTGGTCCTTGAGGCTAGAGGTATTCCGGCAATAACCTCTACAGCCGGGGTAGGCACTTTTAAGGATGAGTGGATTGCTTCTTTAAAGGACATCTCCAATCTCTACATCTGCTTTGATAGAGATGAAACAAGCATGTCCGCAGCCCAGAATTTGATCGAAAAATTACCCCATGCCAAGTATGTTTCTTTATCAAAGCTGCCTCAAGGCAAAAAGGATATCACAGATTTCTTTGTCGCAGGAAATACTCTAGTTGATTTTAACCGGTTCTTAAGGGAAGCTAAAAGCCTGGATGAATTTCATTTCTGCTTTAACGCCTTAGGCTCAAATGAGGTTAATTTTCTTCATCCCTCACAGGATTTTTGCGGCAATACCGCTTATTTTACCATTCCTTTTACTGAATATACCAGAGATGCTAAAAACCCCTTTAAGCAGCTCTATTATGTGGTAAGTAGCGAAAGAAAGCTCTTAAAACTAGAAGACAAAGCCGAATTCTTCAATAGATACGGTAAGGTTATTAAAGAGCTGCCATTTATCAAGAACCCTGAACCGCGCTGGCAGGCTGAGGCAATAAAGGAATTTGTCTTTAACGGCTACACTCCCACACCTTACCGGGTGCATAGCGAAATAGAGCGCATCTACTACAAGTATTCTGAAATAAAAGACCTTGGCTGGTATTTAGTGCTTCCTCTTTGGGTTATCGGCACCTACCTTTACTACCTTTTTGAAACCTACCCCTATTTAGCCTTTGAAGGCCTAAAGAACACTGGCAAATCCAAGACTGCCCGGATTACCACCCGTATGTCCTTTAATGGCATCTTCTCGGTCAATGCCTCAGAGGCAACACTTTACCGGGATATCGAAAATTTAAGACCTACCTTTGGCATAGATGAGGCTGAGATCTTAAAAGACCCGGAAAAATCCAAGTCTATTCGCGCCATCCTCAATGCCGGCCACTTTAAAGGCGCCTGCGTTTTAAGGCAAGAGAAAACCTATAAAGGAGAGTTTTATACCCGTAAATACAGCGTATATTCACCTAAGCTGATTGCCAACACCAAAGGCCTAGAAGATACTTTAGAGAGCCGGACCATTAAGATAATCATGCTTAGGGCCAAGACCGAAAAAGGCCTGCTTCTTGACACGGAAACTTCTGAAAACTGGAACTATATCCGGCACCTCTGTTATACATTTGCTTTATGTTTCTTTAAAGAAATAAGGCAAATTTACCTCACTGATCCAGAGGTAAAAATCGCTAATAATAGGTTCAATGACCTCTGGTGTCCGCTTCTATCAATAGCCAGGTTTATCTTCCTTAACTATGACCAGGCCAAATTCAAGCAGATTAAGGACTTTGCCCTTGAGCAAATAGGCTTATCTCAGGATGACAGCCTAGATGACCGCACCAGTGCCTTTCTTAAGGCCTTAAAAGACCTAATCCAGAATACTGATACTGCCAGCTCAAGCGAGCAGATAAAGCAGGCAATGCAGCCCTATTTGGAGGATGAAGAATTCACTTGTATTACTGCCAAATGGATTGGCTGGAAAATGCGCTCCTTTGGCTTAAATAAGGATAAGCACAGGATTAATAAAGGTTACCTCTACCACCTGTCAAAAAATGACATAGATGACATATTAAACAGGTACCTTGAGCTAGACTATCTAGCACAAGAAAAAACTACACTAACTACACAAACTACACCAACTACACTGGTGTAGTTTTAGTGTAGTTTTTATGCAGTTCTTTAAAGGGTTTTGTGCTTAAAAGTGTAGTTAATGCAGTTTATGTAGTTTTTAAGGGAGGCTAACAGGCATTAGGATATCAAGGCCTTAAAAATGGTCAAAATTAATTCACAAATTAATTCTCAAGGATTTAAAAAGCGGATACCAATTATCTTATTTTGCGTATGCT
>CAYOMI010000184.1:0-3518 GCA_964405005.1 uncultured Planctomycetales bacterium
AAATAAAAAGAGGCAGGAAGAGATTAAAAAGATAGAACAAATTTATAATTCTCTTAATCCTCTACAGCAGAAAGAAATAAAAATAGAAACAGAAAATAGGCTGCCAGATTTTTGGAAAGTGCAGCTAAACAAGGGGAGAATTAAAGATAAACCTTCAAAAATGCTTGAGGTTGTCTTGGAAGAAAAGAGGAGAGAAATAATAAAAGAGTGGATTGAGTCCGGAAGAATTAAAGACATAAATAGCAAGTAAAGAATATTATTAGGAATTAGAAAAAATTTATTTAAAATTATGGAGGATTTCGAATTATGAAAAGAAAATTAAATAGAACAATAAAAAAGAATTTATCAATCATAACAAAAAGAATATTAATCATTTTCATTATCTTTACCCTGTTTTTTACTATTTCTTCTATGGTACTTTCCCTATCTTCTCCCTGGCCCATGTTCCGTCATGATCCTCAGCATACTGGAAGAAGCCCTTACAAAGGCACTGATATTGATATATTTAAATGGAAGTTTGAAACAGGAGCCGAGGTTTACTCTTCCCCTGCCATAGGGTCTGATGGAACAATCTATGTTGGATCATACGATTATAACCTCTATGCAATAAACCCAAACGGTACATTGAAATGGAAGTTTGAAACAGGAGCCGAGGTTGACTCTTCCCCAGCTATAGGTTCTGATGGAACAATCTATGTTGGGTCATCATACAACCTCTATGCAATAAACCCAAACGGTACATTGAAATGGAAGTTTGGAACAGGAAGCAGGTCTAGCTCTTCCCCTGCCATAGGTTCTGATGGAACAATCTATGTTGGAAAAGGTGATAACCTCTATGCAATTAACCCCAATGGTACATTGAAATGGAAAGTTGGAATAGGAGGCGATGTTAAGTCTTCCCCTGCCATAGGTTCTGATGGAACTATCTATGTTGGGTCATCATACTACTTCTATGCAATTAACCCCAATGGTACATTGAAATGGAAAGTTGGAATAGAAGGAGGTGTTAGGTCTTCCCCTGCCATAGGTTCTGATGGAACTATCTATATTGGGCAAATATTTGATAACCTCTATGCAATCAACCCAAATGGTACATTGAAGAAATGGGAGCTTGGAAGAGGAGCCATGTTTGAATCTACCCCTGCCATAGGTTCTGATGGAACAATCTATGTTATAACATCAGACTATCTCTATGCAATCAACCCAAATGGTACATTGAAATGGGAGTTTTTAAGAGGAACAAACAGGACTGGCTCTACCCCTGCCATAGGTTCTGATGGAACAATCTATGTGGGAAAAGGTGATAACCTCTATGCAATCAACCCAAATGGTACATTGAAAGGGAGGTTTGAAACAGGAGGCAAGGTTTACTCTTCCCCTGCCATAGGTTCTGATGGAACAATCTATGTTGGATCAGGCGATGGTAATCTCTATGCAATTGGTGGTACTTATTCTTCTCCTCAGATTTCAGAAACTGCTTACTTTTTAAAGGGTAGTTTGCATTGTCCCGATACCCGTGGTTATCCTTGTGATAGTTGTAGCACTGCATCAGGTTATGTTAATCATTTTAAAGGTTTCAATGTTCTAACAACCGATGAAGATTGTTACGTTAACTTAACTTATAACCAGGGAGATTATATAGGGAATCAAAATAATTGTGAAGTTACTATCAAAGGAGAAAAGTGGTTAGAGTTAGAAAACGAATCAGGAACAAAATTAGTCGAAGAAATAAATAGTGGACGTTTTGACTTCCAACCCGCAAATAAATTTGTGGAAAGAACCATGACCATTCCCGGAGATAATTATCAATACGAATTTGCCAATGAGGGTAAGGAATTTCGATTATACCTTTCCAGGGATCGAAAAGAAGCTTTTAAGGCGGTACCCTGGCAAAATATGGTTATCGAAATAAAAAATAAAGAAACGAATAATATTTTTAAATATAAGTTTGAGAAAGGCATTTTTCCTCTTGCCTACTCTTGGAATAGTGGTGGAATGGCCAATTATGGGCAATGTGTCTGGTGGGCAGCGAAAAGATGGGTGGAAGAAGTAGACTCGAAGACACTGTTTCCTTTTTATCCTCCTTCCCCGCAAGCTGTTAACGTAAAAACAATTGATTCTAATTACCAACCCAAAAGATTTGATATTCTTATTGATTATAAACCAGGGGAACTTGGCCATTATGGCTTCGTAGAAAAAGTAGAGGGAGACCAGATATATATTACCCAATTTAATTGGATGAAACCAGGTGAAGTTTACAATCATATTTCAAGGCCCTGGAAAGGAAAAGTAATTGAACTTTATTACTCAAACAATCCTAATGATGAATATTACTTTAAATATTATTATAGACGGATGTCTACTGTAGAAGAGAATGGTACCTACTCCCTACGCGACATTGGGCCTGCAGGAGGCATTGTCTTCTACGACAAAGGTAATTACTCCGATGGCTGGCGGTATTTAGAAGCCGCTCCAGTATCTACTGAATGGACGGGCAAACAATGGGGCAGCTATGGAACTTTGATTGGAGCAACAGGAACGGGTATTGGAACTGGGCAGAACAATACGACTAAAATTGCGACCTGGTTAAATAGTCATTCTGAAACAGACTGTGCGGCTCAGCTTTGTGATGCCCTGGTGGTAGAAAACAACGGTGTTACATATTCAGACTGGTTTTTACCCTCGAAAGATGAACTTAATCTGATATATACAAACTTGAAAATCTACGGTGTTGGCGGTTTCGCTGATAATAACCTCGACTGGAGTTCGTCGGAGTATAATGCTGGCTACGCCTGGAACCAGGATTTCTACAATGGCACCCAGAACAGCAACAATGAGCTCTACAACCTACGGGTTCGCGCTGTTCGGGCTTTTTAACTATTTATCTATTTAAATTTAAGGATGTGTCTCTATTTAAACCCTAAGAAAGGAGGTAGAAAAGATGAAGAGTGATTTATTTGCTCGGACATTATTAATAATAATTGTAACTTTATTAGCTTTGAATATAATCCTGCCCCTATTAACCAATCCAGCAACTTCTTATGCTGCAAAAAATATTGAATATAAAGTTATTTTCTTTGGGGATGAACTCCAGGAGGCTGGTGGTAGAATAACAAAAGATGCAGAACCAATAGAAAAAAAATTTATTGAGTATGGCAAAGAAGGTTGGGAATATACTGGTCAGATTACTTTTATGGGGGGCACATTGTTTTTAATCTTTAAAAGATAAACTAAAGTTATAGGTATTAGGTGGAGACGATAAGATGATGAGATCAGACTTCATAATTTTAAGAGGAATATAATATGAAAGTAGGAGCCCTTGTCTTGGGGATTATCGGGGGGTTATTAGCATTAATTTTTGGGGTATTTGGGTACGCTTTAGGAAGTATAGCGGATGTGGGAGAAGCCGGAGCAGGAACTTTTTTAAAGTTCTTAAGTCTTGGGCTGCCAATCGCAGCGTTAGTAGGGGCAGGAATAGTTATAAACAAACCCGTTAATGGTGCAGTGCTCATGGGATT
>CAYOMI010000185.1:0-3487 GCA_964405005.1 uncultured Planctomycetales bacterium
CAATCCCGCACAGCCGATGAACAAACCTTAAATGTAGAAATAGCTGACCGTCTGGAAACAATGCTTGAGATAATAATCGGTAAGGACCGCTGCCTGGCTAAAGTGAATGTCCAGATTGACCAACCTTCACCAAGAGGACAGGTTATAAGCGACTTAAGCGGAATGCCCGGGGTTATTATAGCAAAACAAAAATCTAATGGCGCAAAAATAGGTCTTTCCGCAGCCCTGCCTACAATCAGAAGCATTGGCGTTACTTTATACCTTGACAATAAACTCTCTAAAGAGAAGATTGAAGAGGTAAAAGCCGCTGTGCCAAAACTGATGGAGCTTAATTATAGCCGCGGCGACAGCCTTAAGATAGAATTAATTCCCTGGAGAGAGCTGCCGCCGGAAAATTTAGCCATAAAACAATTATCTTTTTTACAAAAAAACCTCTGGGCGATTATTGCTATTGCAATTATAGTCATTTTAGGATTTATCTTGTTTCTTTTTCTATTTATGCCGACAAGAAAAATCATCAAGGAGAGAGCCAAAATTAAACCCCAGGAAGCACAAAAAATGCCGGATTTCGAAAAGTTAATTGAAAATTTGAAAAACACTCTTACAAAACCCGACCAAGAAGGCGCTAAGAACCTGGATAAAGTTATGGAGGATATCCGGGAGGCTTTGCTCAAAGCCCCCAGCAAGACAGACGACCTTTTAAAAGAAATCAAAGGTGCCCTTGACGCAATGGCCGAGAGATTGGCCGCAGTAGGTCCTGGCGGCGCTGCTGGCGCAGGAGCCACAGCAGCTACATCGCCTGAATTCATAAACGCACTGAAAGAAGCGCTCAGCCCTGCGGCTGCCGCTGGAACCCAAGTAGCAGGCCCGGGTATGTCTCCTGAGGTGCTGACGACACTACAGAAAATCCAGGACCTAATGCGGCAACAAGTAGAAACTACAGCCACAGGCAGTAAGATAATGGATGAACCATTTAAATACTTAAACACTCTCTCAAAACGCGAAATTTCACTATATATTGACGATGAGACGCCGAGAATGGCGGCAATTATATTAGGACACATAGACGCAAATAAATCCGCAGAAATAATGTCTTCTCTGCCCGAAGAGAGAGAGATTGCAGTATCCCAGGCCATGGCCTCTCTGGAGGAAAAGGAGGAAGTAGCCACGGAAATAAAGGACTTTATCCAGAGAAAGATGCCCCAGGTAAAACTGCGCGCTGACTTCTCTCCGATTATCGGCAATAAAGCACTTGCTGCTATATTAAGTACATTGCCATATAACCAGACCACAGCTATTCTTGACAAGATGGAGAAAAGCAATCCTGCGCTTGCAGATTCAGTAAAAGGCGAGATGTTCCTGTTTGAAGATATTGCAAGATTAGACAATAGGACTATGCAGGAGATAATAAAAACTCTTGATAAAGACCGGCTTGCCCTGGCTTTAAGCCGCGCTACCGATGAGATAAAACAGAAATTTTTCAGCAATATGACTGAACAGGCAACGACTATCTTAAAAGAAGACATAGAGGCATTGGCACCTGCCCCGAAAGAGGAAGGCAAAGAGGAAATTAAAATAAAATTATTTGAAGACATTGTAAACCTGGACAATAAAACAATAGAGAAAATTTTTAAGTTAGTGGATAAAGACACATTAAAGATTGCCCTTAAGGGCACATCCGACGAAATCCGGGAGAAAATATATTCAATGATGACTGAACGCGCTGCTGCTATGCTCAAGGAAGACATTGACGTAATGCCTACCATACCCCGCGATCGCGTAGAAGAGACGCATAAAACAATACTTGCAGAATTAGAAAATTTGGAAAAACAGCCCCTCGTAGCCCAGAAAGAAATAATTGAGAAAATACTGGAATTAGAAAAAGCCGGACGTATATCCATAAGAAAAGGAACAGAATTATGATAAAACTCACCCGTTACGATAATAAAGAATTTTTTGTAAACGCCGAACTCATCCAGTTCGTAGAGTCAAAACCCGATACCATAATCACCCTGGTTTCCGGAGAAAGAATTATTGTCAAAGAATCAGCAGAAGAGGTAAATAGGCGGGTTATTAGATATAAACAACTGATACACCAGCCACCATCAGACTAATAGGAGGACATCTCGATATGGCCTTAACTACGGTAGTTGGGTTATTTATGTCATTTGGTCTTGTCTTATGGGCTATTGCCACCCAAGGCGGCATAACCAGAATTGCGTCTTTCGTAGATATCCCGTCTGTGATATTAGTTTTGGGTTGCACCATCGCCTCCCTTATCACCAATTACACATTCAAAGAAATCTGGGCCGGATTAAAATCCATCAAATATCTATTTAAACCAAAACCGGCCGCTCAACAGGAGATAATAAAATTGCTGGTTAATATGGCTATTAAGACGCGCAAGGAGGGTTTTCTTTCTTTACGCGAGGAGGCGGCTAAAAATAACAATATCTCCCTTCTAAACTTAGGTATCGGGCTCATTGCCGACGGCACAGACCCCGAGGTAACGCAAGATATCCTCATTAACGCAGCCAATTCAGAATCAAGCGAAATTGGCGTAAGCGAAACTATCTGGCGTGACCTTTCTGTTTATGCGCCAATGTTTGGAATGTTAGGAACGATTATCGGCCTGATTATAATGTTGCGTAGCCTTACCGACCCCGCCTCTATCGGCCCTGCAATGTCCTTAGCCTTAATCACCACCTTATACGGCATAATGATAGCCGGTATAATATGCCTGCCTATTGCCGGAAAAATTCACAATTACAATGAAAGGCTATCTCTTATAAGAACCTTAATTATAGAGGGGTTGCTTGCTATTCAGGCCGGGGACAACTCCCACATTGTGGAAGAAAAGTTAAAATCACATCTAATCAAAAGTAAAACGTGAGCGTAAATAAAAGGCCTCCCTTTAACAAAAGATTCTTATCTCAATCCCAGAGCCACTCGCGCCTGGATACGGATTGGCCGCCTGCCTGGTCAGTTTCGTTTTCGGATTTAACCACTCTTTTAATGACGGCTTTTATCCTCTGGTATTCTCTGACTGCAGTCAAAATACCAAGTGAACTGCTTGCTATGGGCCAAAAAAAACTTATGCCTGAAGATATAGAATATTTAAAGAAGATTAAAGCCCAGAAAACCAAACAGGAGACTCCTAGCGTAATGATGTTAAAACAAATTACCCCGCGCCAAGAAATGGCGATACAGGAAATAAAAAAGTTAAAACAATTTGAAGATAAACTAAAGGAATACCTTGTTTCAATGCAGATAGAGGATGTGGTAGAGATAGAAGAAGGCATCGAGGCAATTACAGTTACCCCTCGCTCTCCTCTGCTGTTTACAGAGGGGAAAGCAGAACTTAAACCGCAAGGCGTGGAATTGCTGGATAAAATTATCCAACTGCTTAAAGAACTGCCCTATTACAATATCCGCATAGAAGGCCACACCGACCCAAAACCGATTAACCCTTTTCATAGATATAAAT